>JBAQBC010000323.1:0-18832 GCA_049286035.1 Xanthobacteraceae bacterium | reverse complement strand
AAAAGCCCAAAGTCATCATCGTTGCCGTCATGCGCAAGATGATCACAACCCTCAACGCCATGCTGCGCGACAACGTCGCCTGGCAGCCCAAATCCGCCTGAGCCAACACCACAGTTGCTCATTCGATCACCTCGTCAGCGCGGCCAAGTAATGAAATCGGCACAGTGATGCCTAACGCCTTAGCGGTCTTGAGATTGATGATCAGCTCGACTTTCGTGGCCTGCTGAACCGGCAGATCGCCCGGCTTCTCGCCTTTGAGAGTCCGGCCGGTGTAGACGCCGGCAAGACGGGTGGGGTCCGTCGCACTGCCACCGTAGCTCATCAGGCCGCCGGCCGCAGCAAACTCGCGATACTGGTAGATCGTGGGCAGCGCGTGATCGATCGTCAGTGCGGCGAGTTGTTTGCTTTGACTACTGAAAAATGAATCAGAGCTGATCACTAGGCCGTGAGCCTGCAGTTGGACTAAGTTTGCAAAGACCGTATCGAAGTCTCGTTCGTTGCTGGCATGCAGGATGTGCAACTTTAGCCCGAGCGTGCGCCCCCCGGCTGAAGTTCTCTCTAATGTGTCGGCAAGCGCAGGATTGGTCGGGTTGACGAGCAGGCCAATGACGGTCGCCGCAGGAACCAGCTCGTGCAGCAGTGCCAACCGCTTCGGCGCTAGCTCGTAGTTTAACGTTGTCACACCCGTGAGGTTACCTCCCGGTCGGGCGAGGCTGGCGACAAGTCCAGCCTCAACCGGGTCGATCCCCACCTCGAAGACGATCGGAATTGTCGTGGTCGCCGCCTTGGCCGCCAGCGCCGCCGGGGTGCTGCCCATTGCGGCGATCACACTCACCTGACGACGAACCAGATCGGCCGCCAGTCCCTGGAGGCGATCGTTGCGACCCTCCGCCCAGCGATATTCGATCGCCACATTCTGACCCTCGACATAACCGGTTTCGCTCAGGCCCTGGCGGAACGCGCGCACGCGGTCCGCGAACCGCTCAGGCGAAGCGGGGCCAAGAAATCCGATCACCGGGATCGCGGGCTGCTGCGTACGCGCCGCGTGCGGCCATGCGGCCGCTGAACTGGTAATGACTTTGATGAAATCGCGTCGTCGCACTGCCTTCTCCAAGGCTCAGGACTGCGCCGACTATCGCTCACAGAGAATAAGATTACAGCAGGGATTTGCGACCGGCGAAATGGGGCTTCAGAGGCCAATTTGCACGGCAGCAATCCTGAACCGTCCATGACCGCTTTGGGTCATAAGCAGACATTTACGCGCATCCGGCCGATGTCCGCTTCGGCCCCAAAAGGGGACATTGCCAAGTGCGGCTCGGATGTCTGCTAAGTGCCATTAACGGAAACGTCGCGGTTTCGATTAGCTCATCGGCGGCCGCGAAAAGTTGAGGTCAGCGGGCTCCGTGCGGCGTTCTCGTTCGATCTTTTTTAATCTCAGCTGGCGGCAGATTTGTTTCGGAGCCAACCAAATAGGCGTGCAGTGCTGCTACCACCTGCGCGCCCTCGCCAACTGCGGCGGCAACGCGCTTCACCGATTTTGACCGCACGTCGCCGATGGCAAAAACCCCCAGCCGGGTCGTCTCCAATGCGTGGCGGCTGCCTCCGGCATCCTCTCCGGTGAGAATGAATCCCTTGGCGTCAAGTCCGATGCCGGAACCTCCGAGCCAGTCGGTATTTGGTTCTGCGCCGATGAATAGGAACAGATGACCGATCGAGCGGCATACTTCCTGATCGTCTCCGGCGATCTGCCAGCGCACGGCTTCTAGCATTCCGTCGCGGCCCTCAAGCCGGCTGATCGTTGCCCCCGTCACGACTTCGACATTGGCCAGTCCGTGCAGACGATCGACCAGGTAACGGGACATGGTTGCCGCGAGGTCGGAGCGGCGTACGAGCATCCAAACCTTGGCAACTTGACTTGCCAAATAAACTGCAGCTTGACCGGCGGAGTTGCCCGCGCCGACCAACGCGACTTCCTGATTGGCGCACAGCTTGGCTTCGAGAGGCGACGCCCAATAGTGAACGCTTGTCGCTTCGAACGCGCCGAGGTTCTCGACATCGAGCCGCCGGTAGCGCGCACCGGTGGCGAGCACCACGGAGCGCGCTTTGACCCGTTCGCCGATTTGCAGGTCGAGGGTGAAGGGGCCGACAGGGCCGTCAGCGGCGAGACTTGTCGCCTCGTCGGGAATCGCAATCTCGGCTCCGAATTTCTGCGCCTGATTGTAAGCCCGCGCCATCAGCGCTATCCCGCTGATCCCGGTGGGAAAGCCGAGGTAGTTCTCAATCCGCGCTGAGGCCCCGGCCTGACCTCCAAATGAACGGCAATCGAGGACCACGACCGAAAGGCCTTCCGATGCCGCATAGACGGCAGTGGCGAGACCGGCCGGTCCGGCACCGACAACGGCGACATCGTAAAGACGTTCGGGATCAATCGGCCGCACCAAACCCAGGCAGCGCGCCAGTTGGTCCTCACCGGGATTGCGCAGCAGTTGTCCGCTGGGGCACAGCACGATCGGCAACTGTCCGGGATCGACGTGAAAACGGTCAATCAGTACCTTTGCGGGTGCGTCGGTCTCGGGATTGAGCAGTTGATAGGGATGACCGTTACGGCGGAGAAATCCTTCCAGCCGCAGCACGTCACCGTTCTCGGCGCGACCAAGGATAATCGGTCCGCCGATCCCAGCTTGCAGGATAGCGACGCGACGCAAGATCAAAGCGCGCATGATGCGCTCGCCAAGTTCGGCTTCCGCAATCATCAGCGCGCGCAGCTGCTCCGACGGGATGATGAGCGCCTCTGCCGGCTCCTGCGCAGTCGCATCCACCAGGGCCGGACGACCCGACAAGAGCGCCAGCTCCCCCAGAAAGTTTCCCGGGCCGTGGACGACGATCGGCTTGTGATTGCCGAATTGGTCGCGCTCGGTGACGGCGACCCTGCCGGCGACGATCACCATGAGGCCAGGAGCGACTTGGCCGACACTCCAAAGCGATTCACCGGCAGCAAAAGAGTGCAGGTTGCCGAACCGACGCACCCGCTCGATTTCGAGCGGATCGAGCGTGGGGTAAATCTGGTCGTGCCGCTCTTTGCGAATGGACTCCAATTGGACCATAATGGTTTGCCGCATCCATTGGGCGCGCTAGGAAACTAGCGCTGGCTTTCAATATAATATCGGAACGACCTGACAAGGTCCCGATTTCAACGACCCGCGCTCAAGCAGCGAAAGTGTAATTGCGACCGCGGTGTCGGGAGTAGCTTGCAGCTCGCCACCGCTACTCGGCAGCGTTACGCAAAACAGCTTCCAGTGCGGCGTCTAGATAGCGCCCTACCTCCGTTACGCGATTATCGCCGTACTGGCCAAAGAAGGATGATGGCCTGTCATATTCAAAAATTCCTCTGCCTTGCTCGTCCTCAAACAGAACCACCCGCAGCGGCGCGTAGAGAGCGGCGGGCAGTTGATGGCGGGTCATTTTCGTGGCGGTGAGGGGATTGCCGATTTCATATTGCAGCGCGTTGCGTTTGCCGCCCGCAATCTGCAACACTTCGCCATGATCGCGCTCGAGGAAGATCGACAGCCTTGGCCCGTTCTCTTCGTAATCCTTGGCGCGTCTCTGATCGCCGCTGCTCAGCGCCTCGAAGATGCCTGTATCGAGCTTAGGGACCGTGCTTTCGAGCTTCCGCCGAACCTCCGTGAACGACCGTCCCGACGATATCCGGATGTGCTCGACTGCAATTGTCTGTGACGTAACGGAGAATTTTGCGGGAGTTTCGGTCATGTCGCGTTGCCATTCCCATTTCTCAGACCGGGTGATTGGCAGGCAGGGCGTAGGCTGAGTTAACACCCGTCGGAGCGTTTACGCCCGTCTTCGACGGTCCACAGGCCGCGTAACCCACCGGCCGGGTTTGCCGCGAGTCCAAAGTGGTGGGTTACGGCCCTTCGCGCCTAGCCCACCCTACGCCTTAGACGACCCCGTCGCGATCAGGCTGCGCGCTGCGCCGATGTCACGGCCTTTGCGGCGTTGCGGATCACGTCCAGCACAGCGCGCGGCTGGGAGAGCATCGGGACATGGCTGCTGTCGACTTCAATGGTGGTAGCCCCCATGCGCTTTGCTACGAAACGTTCCAGATCGGGGTGCACGGTACGGTCCTTGGTGGCCACGACGTACCAGCTTGGCTTTGACCGCCAAGCGACACCGTCGACCTTTTGGTTGAAAAGGTCGGGCACAGGCACGGCTTGGGTCGCCCAGACAACCTTCTGCTCCGTCTCGGGCAGATCACCCGCGAAATACCCGATACCGTCAGGCTTTAGCCAGATGCGTCCATCAGCGATTTCGATGTGAGAAAATACCTCCGTGACGGGAAACTTCTGCTGCTGGCTTTGCGAGGTTTCGGTCTCGTCGGGTGCGAGGGCCGCGATGTAGACCAGGGCGGCGACTCGGTTGTCCGTCCCGGCATGGGTGATCAGGGTGCCACCGTAAGAGTGGCCGACAAGGACTACCGGACCGCTGACCCGCCCGAAGCAGCGGGTAACGCACTCCACGTCGCTTTTCAGGGAGTCCAGGCCATGCTGGGAGCACATCACTTCGTGCCCATCCGCCTGCAGTGCGGGGATCAGCTTCTGGAAGCATGAGCCATCGGCCCAAAGTCCGTGGGCAAATACGATGCTTGGTTTGGTCTGCGTTGACATGGTCCACTCCCTGTTTTACATGCGTACACATATAAATTGGGCGGAGCATATGCCTGCTGGGGTGCAGCGCGCAATAGCCTTGCTTTGAAAACGGATTAGACAAATGACGGAGGGGATGCGCGCGGACTTGCTGGCCCAGTGCGCCTGTTTCGACCTGAGAAAAGCGACGCGGGCGGTTTCACGTCTGTATGACGATCGTCTTCGCAGTTGTGGTTTGAATATTACGCAGTACTCGATGCTGCGTACGATCGAATACGGGCGACAGATTTCAGTCTCCACCCTCAGTCGCTATATGGTCATGGATCAAACCAGTATTACGCGCGCGCTTGCGCCACTCGAGCGAGATCGGCTCATTCGCAGTCGTGCGGGAACCGATAAGCGAACGCGGATCGTCTCGCTCACAAAGAAAGGGACAAAATTCATCGCTAAGGCAAAGCCCCACTGGGACGAAGCGCAGAAAACTTTTTTGGACCTAATCGGCGATCAACGTTGGACGGTGATGCGCGGTCTATTGAGAGATGCGACGCGTGTGGTTAGCCACAGGCCTGAGGCCGCGAGTTAATGAGCGTGATCGACGCAGGGAACGTGAATCATGACTGAATCGCTATCAAGAGCGCCCGTGCGAGTTATCGAGGAAACGTCCGCATACTGGAGCGTTCTGTTCGATTATCCGCCTTTCAACATTGTAGACGCCACCATCTTCGAAGGTCTCCAGGACCTGCTCGCTCGAATGGACGCTAGTCCGAGCCTGCGCGTCGTAGTATTCGAGAGCGCAAATCCTGAGTTCTACCTTTCCCACTTTGATTTGACCGGCAAGACGGGGAACATCACCACGGCAGTCGGCCCTTCGGGGCTGCCGATCCTGATGGACACGTTCGTCCGTCTCACCAAGTCGCCTGTGGTCAGCATCGCGAAGATCCGAGGCTGCGTCCGGGGCGTGAGCAGCGAGTTCGTCCTCGCCTGCGACATGCGCTTCGCCTCGCGCGAGAACACGCGACTGGGCCAGCCCGAAGTCGGGGTGGGATTGCATCCTGGCGGCGGCGGTACGGAACGCCTGCCACATTTGGTCGGCCGCGCCCTCGAAATCGTTCTCGGCGCGAACGACTTCGACGGCGACACCGCGGAGCGATACGGATACGTCAACCGAGCACTTCCGGACGCCGAGCTGGACGGCTTCGTCGACGGAATCGCGCGCCGGATCGCATCTTTTGACCAGCGCTCCATCGCGGCGGCGAAGAATCTCATCAATCGCGTCTCGTTACCGTCTGCCGACCGGCTCCTCGACGCCATCACCTCCTTTGGGACTGCACTGACGTGGCCTGAAACGCAGCAGCGAATTCAAGCTCTGTTAAAGGGCGGACTCCAACGGGAAGTCGATTTCGAGAATCGGTGGCCCGCGCTGCTCGACAGGCTTCTCGAATCCCGATGACACTGCCAGGAGACACCCTGTTCATCACTGTTTGAGGCGAATTGTATCTGCCGCTTCGCGAACGAGAGACGGTAGAGGCTCACTCCGCCGCGACACGCTGCACCCGCCACTGCATCATTAGAGCGCGCAACGAGGCCGGCTTGATCGGCTTGTTGAGCACGTGCGCGCCTTCCGCTCGCGCCTCGTCGCGGACGCGGCCCGAGCGGTCGGCGGTAATCACGATAGCGGGGACATCGCGTCCGTCCGGTCGGCCAAGATGCGCGCGCAGCTGCCTGATCGCGGCAATGCCGTTGCCGCCGTCGAGATGATAATCGACCAGCAGACCGTCGGGTTCGAGGCGGCTCGCCGCGAGCGCCGCCATGGCTTCGGCGAGATCGGCGCCCTTGAGCACGCGGCAGCCCCAGCCGCCCAGAAGCGTCTCCATGCCGTCGAGAATCGCGCGCTCGTTGTCGATGCAAAGCACGACCATGCCGTCCAGCCGTCCAGGCTCGAGGCGGAGCGCGGCGGGTGGCCGCAATGCCGAGCCAATCGAGGCGGCGCGCGGCACGGCGACCGAGAAACGCGAGCCTTGGTCAGGATTCGATTTCAGCGTTACCTCGCAATCGAGCACGCGGGCGATGCGCAGAACGATCGAGAGGCCGAGACCGACGCCGCGCGCAACCCGCGCGCCTTGGTCGAGGCGATGGAATTCCTTGAACACCGCGCGATGTTTGGCCGGCGGAATACCGATCCCGGTATCATAGACGTCGATGCGCAGCCGCTCGCGCTCCCGCCGGCAGCCGACCAGCACACGCCCCGCCAGCGTGTATTTGATCGCATTGGAAATAAAGTTTTGCAGGAGCCGCCGCAACAATCGCCGGTCAGAGCGCACATTGAGCGAACACGGCATCACGCTAAGCTCGAGGCCCTTCTCGCGGGCCAGCGGCGCGAATTCGACTTCAAGCCGGTGCAGCAATTCATCAATGCGGAAATCGGCGAGCTCCGGCTTCATGGCGCCGGTGTCGAGTCGCGAAATGTCGAGCAGCGCCGAGAAAATCTCTTCGATCGCTTCGAGCGAGGCGTCGATATTACCGATAAGCGGGGCATCCTCGCCGGCGCCGTGGCGCTCGATCAGGCTCGTCACATAGAGCCGCGCGGCGTTGAGCGGCTGCAAAATATCGTGACTGGCCGCCGCGACAAAACGTGTCTTCGACACGTTGGCTTCGTCCGCCTCCGCCTTGGCGCGTTCGAGCGCGGCGTTGAGCTGCGTCAGTTCGCCGGTGCGCTCGCGCACGCGGCGTTCCAAGGTCGCATTGGCGCGCTCAAGCGCTTCCGCCGCTTTCACGCTCGGCGTGATGTCAGTGAAAGTGGTCACCAGCCCGCCGCCGGGCATATGGTTGGCGCGTACCTCGATCACGAGGCCTTGTCCGGCGATGCGTTCGAGCAACGGCTCGGCGCCCGAGGTGTATTTCGCGATGCGTTCGGCGATGAATTGATCACTGCCCGCGTTGGCGTCGCCGTGCTGCGCGATATGGCGCAAAATGTCATCGAGCGGGATGCCGACGCGAGTGAGTTCATGCGGCAAGTCGAGGATCTCGCCGAATTGCCGGTTCCAGCAGACCAGCGCCAGCTCCTTGTCGAACACGGCAATTCCCTGACGCACATGATCGAGCGCGGTCTGCAGGATCTCGCGGTTGTAGTGGATCGCCGCGCTGGCATCGTCGAGCAGCTTCAGCGCCGCCTTGGTCGAGACGGTGCGCTTGCGCAATAACAGCGAGAGCACCAGGCGCGACGAAGCGGCGCCGATTGCCGAGGCCAGCAAATATTCGGCGTATTGCAGGAGCTGAAAGTCGGCTTCGGCCGCCGGCTCGATGCTGACGCGGCGCGCCGCCGCGAAGCTTTCGAAGGATCTGCGCGTGCGCTCGTCACCCAGATAACGGGCGACGGTCGCGATCAGGTCTTCGACGCTGACGGAAGCGCGGCGCAGGCGAAAGCCAGGCGCCATCGGTCCAAGCATCGGCGCCAGCGTCGGCGGCGCGAATAGATCACTCTGTACGCGTTCGATCGAACTCGGCGGCCGCGCCAGCGAAAAGCCGATATAGCAAGCGATATTGGCGGCAAGGCTCAACAGCACGCCATGAACGAGCGGCGGCAAGTCGAGACCGAACAACGCCTCGGGCCGTAACAACGCAACGCCCCAGGGCCCATCCGTCAAGATGCGCGCGCTGACGATGCCGGCGTCGGAGATGCTCGGCAGCAACAGCGTATAGGCCCAAATCAGAATCCCGGCGCTCATCCCGGCGATCGCGCCGAGCGACGTACCGCGCCGCCAAATCAAGCCGCCGAAGAATGCCGGCGCTAATTGCGCCACCGCCGCAAACGACAACAGTCCGATCGCTGCGAGCTGCGCGTCCCCGGCCGAGCGGTAATAAGCATAGGCGAGGAACAGAATCGCGAAAATGGCGATGCGCCGCGTTGTCAAAAGCTGGGCGCCGGCATTAGTCGGCTCGCCGGCTAGCGCGCGGCGCTTGAGCGCAAGCGGCATGACGATGTCGTTCGACACCATGATCGCGAGCGCGACCGTTTCGACAATCACCATCGCGGTGGCCGCCGACAGGCCGCCGATGAAAGCGATCAGCGTTATCAATTCGGACTGCGCGGAAAGCGGCAGCGCGACCACGAACATATCGCTGTCGACGCGCCCGGGGGAAAAGGTCAAAAGCCCGGCCATCGCGATCGGCAGCACGAACAGATTGATGAGCACGAGATAGAGCGGAAACAGCCAGGAGGCGCGGCGGATTTCGGACTCGCTGTGGTTCTCGACCACGGCGACATGAAATTGCCGAGGTAACAGCACGATCGCAAATAAGGACAGCAGCGTCATCGCGCACAGCGTGGCGATTTGCGGCGCGCGCGTCAGCAGAGCCGCGGTGCTAGGCCGTTCGAGCGCCTGCGCCAGCAAGGCTGACGGCCCGCCGAACATCACGAAAGTCACGAAGATGCCGACGGTGAGGAAAGCGATGAGCTTGACGACGGATTCCGTCGCGATCGCCAGCATCAAGCCGTCCTGATGCTCGGTGGCGTCGATGTGCCGGGTGCCGAACAGGACGGCGAATGTGGCCATTGCCAGTGCAACAAACAGCGCGAGATCCCCGAATGGCGGCTGCGCCACGCCGCCCGGTGCCGCTTCGGCAAGGATGGTCGACACCGACGACGACACCGCTTTGAGCTGCAAGGCGATGTAGGGGATCATGCCGACGATCGCGATTAGCGCCACCGTTGCGGCCACGATCTGGCTCTTGCCGTAGCGCGCCGCGACAAAATCCGCGATCGAAGTGATGTTCTGGCTTTTGGCCAGGCGCACGATGCGGATGAGCAGCGGAAAGCCCAAACTGAACATCAATATCGGACCGATATAGATGGTGAGAAAATCAAAGCCGGCGCGTGAAGCTAATCCGACCGAGCCGAAGAACGTCCAGGAGGTGCAATAGATTGCGAGCGACAGCGGGTAGATGAGGAGCCGCGCCGAACTTCCACGCGCGATGCGCCGGCGGTCTCCGTAACTCGCCACCAGGAACAACAGCCCGATATAAGCGAGCGCGATGGCGACGATGACCCAACCCTGCAACATGACCTTGGCTCACCGTCACCGGCGCTGTGGGCCGAACCGCATGTTTTCGCTTTCCGTTAAGGTCACACAGTTTGTCGGGAGTGTCTATCTGGACGCGGGTGCAAGCCTGGCTTGACGCCATCGCGCGTTGACGATCGCCGGTGCAGCCGGCATTCATGACGCATGTTTTGGCCGCTGCCGATGAACCCCGCGTTCCGACGTATTCTGATCGAGACCGCCGAAACCCTGGCGATCGCGCTCGCCGGCGGCGTCACGTTCGTATTTATCGGTCTGCCGGCGGGCCTGGTATCGGGCTCGGTGGTGGCGGTGGCGACCGCGGCCTTGCTCGGCCGGCCGATGCGAGTCCCGCTCACGCTTGCACGCATCTGTTACGTCGTCGTCGGGACGCTGCTCGGCACGGTGGTGACGCCCGAAACACTGCGCGGCGTGATCACCTGGCCGGCGAGCGTCGCGCTCCTGATGCTGGCGTCGCTCGGCATGATCGCCGCGACCATGACCTATCTACGCGTCGTGCACCGCTGGGATCCGCTCTCCGCCCTGATGGGTGCAAGTCCCGGCTCGATGGCCCAGGTAATCGCGCTGTCGAGCGAACTCGGCGGCGATCTGCGCGCGGTCGCCATCGTGCAGACTGTGCGCGTGCTCCTCCTTGTCGTTGGCCTGCCCAATGGGCTCGCGCTGTTCGGTTTGGTCGTGCCGGCGGTACCGCTGCCGCGTGGCCCGGCGGGATTTTCGGTGCTGGGCGAAATGATCCTGCTGCTCGGGGTCGCGATTACCTTTGCACTTATTTTCCTGCGCCTGCGCTTTCCCGGCGGGCTGTTGTTTGGCGCGCTAGCCGGTTCAGCCCTTTTGCATGGCACCGGGCTCATTCATGCCGCGCTGCCATGGTGGGTCGGCGGCGCATCGGTGATCACGCTGGGAGCGCTGGTCGGCTCTCGCTTCGCCAATACCAGCGCGCGGATGCTGCTCGGCCACCTCGGCGCGGCGTTCGGCTCGTTCGCCGTATCGATGGTCGTGGCGACGGTGTTTGTCGTGATCGTGGCGCGGCTATTTTCGTTTCCGATCGCCAATATCGTCATTGCTTTTGCGCCGGGCGCCCAGGACACGATGATGGTGCTGGCGCTCGCGCTTCACCTCGACCCTGTTTATGTCGGGGCGCATCATCTGGCGCGATTCTTGGTCGTCACCCTCGCGGTGGCCATCGCGGCGCGCCGGATCGCGACCAAGGGTCGAGACGCTGTGGACCGCGACATACCGGAGGCGAATGAGGAGATTCACTCCGCCGCGAGCGCGCGCTCCGTGAACGGCAAATCGAGCCGCTGCCAGACGTCGACCAAGGCTTCAGCCAGCGCGTCGATCAAGCCGTCATCGTGATAAGGGCTCGGCGTGATGCGCAACCGCTCCTTGCCCCTCGCCACCGTCGGATAGTTGATCGGCTGGATGTAAATGCCGTGCTCGGCCAGCAAAAGATCGCTTGCTTCCTTGCAGCGCTCCGGATCGCCGACAAAGACCGGCACGATATGCGTCGGGCTCGCCATCACCGGTAAAGCAGCGGCGGTCAGCACCGCCTTGGTGCGCGCCGCGCGCTCCTGATGGCGCTCGCGCTCCCAGTTCGAGACTTTCAGGTGCCGGATCGCCGCGGTCGCCGCGGCGCAGACCGACGGCGGCAGGGCGGTCGTGAAAATAAATCCCGGCGCGTAGGAGCGAACTGCGTCGATCAGCGTGTTTGAGCCGGCGATATAACCGCCGAGACAGCCAAACGCCTTGGCCAGCGTGCCTTCGATCACGTCGATGCGGTCCATAACGCCGTCGCGCTCGGCGATTCCGGCGCCGCGCGCCCCGTACATGCCCACCGCGTGCACCTCGTCGACATAGGTCATCGCGCCATAACGCGCGGCGAGATCGCAAATCTGCGCCACCGGAGCGACGTCACCGTCCATGGAATAGAGGCTTTCGAACACGATGAGCTTCGGGCGGAGCGGATCGGCAACCGCCAACAGCTGCTCCAGATGCGCCATGTCGTTGTGGCGGAAGATTTGCTTTTCGCAATGCGCCTGGCGGACGCCTTCGATCATGGAATTGTGATTGAGCGCGTCCGACAGGATCAGGCAGTTCGGCATCAAGCGCCCCAGCGTCGATATGCCGGTTTCGTTTGAAATATATCCCGACGTGAAGACCAGCGCGGCGTCTTTGCGGTGCAGGTCGGCGAGTTCGCGCTCGAGCTCCACCAGCGGATGGTTGTTGCCGGCGATGTTGCGAGTGCCGCCGGCGCCGGTGCCCATCCTGGTCGCGGTCTCGACCATGGCGCCGACGACTTTCGGATGCTGGCCCATGCCGAGATAGTCGTTGGAGCACCAGATGACGACGCCTTTGGGCCCCTGCGGCGAATGCCATAGCGCATGCGGAAAGCGCCCGGCGATACGCTCCAGATCGGCGAATACGCGGTAGCGCCGCTCGGTCCGCAGCCGCGCCAGCGCTCCCGCGAAATAGCCGTGATAATCAATGTCCGGGCGATTATCGGGATAGGCCATTGGCGATCGTCTCCGGCTGTCGGCCGGGTTGAATATTGGAACTGTTGCGGGAAGACTTCTAGAAGCGTTCTGGGGTATTTGTCGAGGCCATATAGACCGTCCCGGCGCGTGCGATTTGATCCCGATCAACTGGCGCGAAACGGGTTATGATTTTGCCAACTGGTGTGGCCTGTGCACCGTACCTTTGAATATCTGCCTTCAATATTGGGACCGCATTGAACCATGACCGACCGCACTGCCGGCCTTGACTACGGCCTTACCGATTACGGCGACCGCGATTTCTCCCGCTTTTTGCGGCGCTCCTTCGCGCAATCCATGGGCTATTCGCGCGAGATGCTCAACAAGCCCGTGATCGGGATCGCCTATACCGGGTCGGATTTCAACAATTGCCACCGCCACTTTCCCGAACTGTTGAGCGCGGTCAAACGCGGCGTGCTCGCGGCCGGCGCCTTGCCGCTTGAATTTCCGACCATCTCGCTCGGCGAGGTTTTTCTCACCCCGACCAGCCTGAAGTACCGCAACCTGATGGCGATGGACACCGAGGAAATGATCCGGGCGCAGCCGATGGACGCGGTGGTGCTGATGGGTGGTTGCGACAAAACGGTGCCGGCGCAGCTGATGGGCGCGGTTTCGGCCGACCGGCCGGCGATCATGCTCGTCGCTGGGCCGATGATGACCGGGCGGCATCGCGGCGAGCGGCTCGGCGCCTGCACCGATTGCCGCCGCTTCTGGGCGCGCTATCGTGCCGGCGAAATCGGCGCCGCCGAGATCTCCGATGTCGAAGGTCAGCTTGCCGTGACCGCCGGCACCTGCGCGGTGATGGGCACGGCTTCGACCATGGCCTGTCTGATCGAGGCGCTCGGAATGTGTCTGCCGGGAACCGCCGCGATCCCTGCCGTGCATGCTGACCGCTTGCGCGCGGCGGAGGCGAGCGGCGTCGCGGCGGTCAAGCTCATCGGTTCAAAACTGACGCCGTCGCAGCTGATCAATAAAAAATCGATCGAGAACGCGTTGCGCGTGCTGCTCGCGCTCGGCGGGTCGACCAACGCGGTCATTCATCTCACGGCGATCGCCGGCCGCGCCGGCGTGAAGGTTTCGCTCGAGCGGATTAACGAGCTTTCCGACTCCACGCCGGTGCTGGTGAATCTGAAGCCGGTCGGCAATGGTTACATGGAGGATTTTTGCGCCGCCGGGGGCATGGGCGCCTTGCTGCGCGAATTAAAGCCGCTCCTGCATCTCGATTGCATGACGGTGACCGGCGAAACGCTCGGCGAACGGCTTGCGCATGACGCAGGTTTTGTCGATCGCACGATTATTGCGCCGTTCGACAAGCCGCTTGAGGCCGAAGGTGGGCTCGTCGCGCTGTTCGGTAATCTCGCGCCCAAGGGCGCCATCCTCAAGCGCTCGGCGGCCGACGCCAGGCTGTTCGAGCACGAGGGCCGCGCCGTGGTGTTCACCTCGCTGACCGATCTCGCCGCGCGCATCGACGATCCGGCGCTCGAGGTCGAGCCCACCGACGTTCTGGTCTTGCAGAATGCCGGCCCGCATGCGCCCGCCTGCATGCCGGAGGCGGGTTATCTTCCAATTCCCAAAAAACTGGCGCAGCGCGGCGTCAAGGACATGATCCGCATTTCCGATGCGCGCATGAGCGGCACAGCTTTCGGCACGATCGTGCTGCATGTCACGCCCGACGCCGCCTCGGGCGGTCCACTCGGCCTTGTTCGCAACGGCGACCGCATCCGGCTCTCGGTGAAGCGGCGGCGCATCGAGCTTCTGGCCGATGACGCCGAACTGCAAAAGCGCGCACGCGTCGCCTCGCGCGCGCCGGAAATTCCGCAACGCGGCTATGCCAAGCTGTTCGCCGAACAAATCCTCGGCGCCGACGAGGGCTGCGATTTCGGGTTTTTGCGCTGACGCCACCAGTAACCTCTCCCCGCAAGCGGGGAGAGGTCGGATTGCCAACGGGTCCGGCCCGAAGTGGCCGGCCCGATGACAGGCTCCGCAATCCGGGTGAGGGGGCATCTTTCGGAAACTCAGTCCTTATGATGGAGCCTTGACTTGAATGGAGGATAAAGTTTCGTGAGCTGATCAAGTGCCAAGTTTGCAATTTTTACCAAGCCCGGCACCGAATCGTCGCTTAGAAACCTCGGTGGAAGCGGGATGCGATGAAACCGATGGAGTGGATTCGCACAAACGCCAAAAACATCGTGCCTCACCGCCGCCCAGTTGGCGTGAGTATATCCTGACAACGTGTCGTAGTATTTGTCGTAAAAAGATTTGAGCCCAGACTCATCGGCCATAGTTCGTAAGTTTTTGTCCGACCAGGCACCGAGTTTGATATCTTGAAATTCAAGCCACATGTCAGCATTCGCGATTTCTTCTAAAAGGTCCATTGTCACAAATGACGGCGCGTCCGCTTTATTGAACTTCAAAAAACCAAGCTTTGCCTGTCCCGCTCCGTAATTGCGATACTGCAGCCAAATAGTTTGATCATCCTTCTTCACGAGAAACGTGAGGTTGATTAGTGCCTCAACAGCAGAGCGCAATGTCAGGCGCCCTTGCGTTGTATGCCCAATCACGCCTTTCAGAGCGAAGACTAGAAGATGAAGAATGTAAGACACCAACCCAAAGGCGCCGTCGTGCCTTGCGTCAACGTCGGTGGTTTCAACAGTATTTAAAAAATGATCCGCGAGTTGGTTCTCTATCTGGACGACCTGTTCAAACAATTCGGATTGGTCTTTAGCGGTTGCTCCTTCGTCGGGATTGAGAGGTAAGCAGCCAGTCCGCCGCCACCCCTCAGCCCAGAATTCATTAGGCCAAGTTGATGGCGGATCGTCCTTCGTTACTCCCGCTCGAAGGATCATTTCGGCTGCTCGAATACTCGGCCGTACTTTCCGCATATCACCCAGATCGGGATAGTTTATGTATTGTTCTAATTGTTCGCTTCCGTCGGGCAGGCGCAGTTCGTCTTTAGCTATGGCCGTCATGACTTTTAGCCAGCGGCAATCGGTTGCTGCTTGGGATTGATGATCGTACGTATTGGCTACGGCGGTTGCCAGCTTGTTCCAAGCCTGACCAAGGTCCGCTTGTGGTAGTGATGCGGACCATCGCTCCTTGTCTGGAAGTGCATCGAGGACCAAGAGTGGAATTAAGGCGTTTTGAGCGGCTTTATTGGCTAAAACCGGAGCAAAGAGGAGGTTGAATGTTTCCTGGCTAAGCGAACACAATTTCGAATGATCGAGCCGACCTTTACCTAACGCTTCTTTATGGTCGCTGACCTGCGCAATTATTTCACGAAACAAAGAGAGCGCGGATTCGCGCGGTAACGCAGAGACTATGAGAACAGACCAAAGGACTTCTGGAATTATCTCGTTAATCCAGGACAAAAAAGAAACATTCAACAGTTTTTTAAATGGGCCTTCTAATATTTTGCCTTTCCGCTGGAGCTTTTGCAGCGGTGTGGCGCGCCCTTCAACTGATTGGCGGGTGTCGCCAGCGTTCTTGTCATTCATTGCGAATTCAGGCTCCGCCGGTCATCCCGCCACCGCAATCTCGAGCGGGAATTTGTCGACCACGTCGTGACCGCTCTCGGTCACGATGAACGTGTGGCCGAGGAAAATGCCGAACAGGCCGTCGGCAGTGATCGGATTGGGCTCGGCCATGATCACCATGCCAGGCTTGAGCACTTCCTCGAATTTTTCCGCCGCGACGTGTTCGGCGACGACGTGGGGCTTGTCGGTGACGAGATCGATGCCGTGCACCTGGGTCGGCCGCGACTGATATCCCTTGTCGCGGAAAAATTTGCTGGCCCGGCGCATCGCCTCGACCGGCTTGCCGGGCGCGATCTCGGCGACGATGCGGTGGTAGCCCGGCAGCGTGATCTCCTCCCAGAATCTGCGCACCATCTCGGTGGGCTCGCCGAGGCAGATCGGCGAACCGATCTGCGCCGTGTAGCCGCGATAGCCGGCGGCGAGCTCCATATTGATGATGTCGCCTTTCTGTAAAATGCGCGCCGACGGCCTTGGATTGCCGAACACCATCGCCGGATTGGCCATCGGCGTTGAGCCGATGATCAGAAAGTCGATGTCGCCGCCGCCTTCCAGAATGGCCGCGCCGGCGGCGGCGCGCAGCTCATATTCCTTCACGCCCGGCTTAGCGCGCGCGACCATGGCTTCCATGGCTTTTTGGCACAGCACCCCGGCCTTGCGTACGCAATCGAGCTCTTCGGCGCTGTGGATCGACAACAATTCGTGCAGGAAGCCCTGCGTGAAGACGATGTCCGCTTCGGGCAAATTCTCGCGCAGCACGTTGTATTGATTGACCGGCAGGTAATCGGCGTGGCGCGGATCGATTTCCATCAATCCGATGCGGCCGCGCTCGAGCTTCAGCTCGCGCAAGCGCTCGACCATGATATCCGCGTAGCGCCCGTTGCGGCTGTGGCGGACGTCCTTGACCGCGACCTCGACCTGCCGGCGCACCGCTTCGGCATGGGTGCCGCCCATCGAGTAGATCAAGGTCGGCTCGCCTTCGAGCGGCACCACGACGTAGCTAGAAAGCGCGTGCCATTCCCAATGACCGGTCAGCCACAGCATGCCGCCGCCGAAGCTCCAGTGGCTCGGACCGCCGGGCACGATCAGCGCGTCGAGCTTGTGTTCGCGCATCTTCGCTCTTAGCGCGCGGTAGCGGCGGTCATATTCCGCTTTGG
This sequence comes from Xanthobacteraceae bacterium, assembly GCA_049286035.1. Taxonomy (GTDB): domain Bacteria; phylum Pseudomonadota; class Alphaproteobacteria; order Rhizobiales; family Xanthobacteraceae; genus BOG-931. The sequence goes on along the minus strand of JBAQBC010000323.1, from coordinate 1,881 downwards.
AAAACTGCTCCCACACCGCGTCGCGGTAATACGGCGTGTCGCGCATATTGGCGAACGGCAGCGACTGGTCGAGTTTTGTTCGCACGGTCTCCCACGGCTGCGGGCCGATGCGCGGCGGGCGAATGTTCATGGGCGAACCTCAGGTCGGTTGATGGGACGGCGTTAGACTTCACCTCCCCCTTGAGGGGAAGTCGCCGGGGCCATGTTTAGTTTGAGCGGACGCGTTGCGATTGCTCCCTCCCCCACAAGGGGGAGGGAACAGATAACTGCACTTTTCCTCATTACACCATTCGCACTCCGGCGCGCTGCAATCGCGGCAAGACTTCGTCGCAGAAATACGGCACTTCCGCGAGATAATTCACGAAGGACAGACCAATGCCGCGCACGCCGGCTTGGTTGATGATGGCCAGTTCCTCGGCGACGCGATCGGGCGTGCCGACGAACGGATAGCCGCCGATCGCGTTGGCGGCGAAATAGCGCCGCTTCTTGTCGTACTCTTCATCGCCGATCGTTTGCGGCGTGATGCTCTTGTTCGCCAGCATGCCGTCGATCGCGCCCCAATCGGCGTGCTCGATATTGACGTGGCGGTAATAGTTCTCGGCCTCCTGCTGACTCGGCCGGCAGATCACCTGGCCGACGGTGAACACCTCGATCTGACGGCCGAGCTCTGCCGCCGCGGCTTTGATCTCGGCCACCTTGGCCGCGTTAGCCGTGAGCGAAGTGCGCGAGCCCGCGGTCGCGACAAAGAATGCGTCGCAGTTCTTCAGCGCGAACGCCTGTCCGACATCGGACGAGCCGGCATTCATGAGCAGCGGCCTGGTATTGCCGCACGGCTTCGGATAGGCGCGGGCGCCCTTGAGTTGGAGATACCGTCCGTCGAAATCGAATGTGCCGTCGCGCGACCAGGCAAGCTTCACCACATCGATCCATTCTTGCGCGTAGTCGTAACGCGCGTGGTGTTCGCGCTGCTTGACGCCGAACATGTCGAACTCGCCCTCGTTCCAGCCGACGACGATGTTGACGCCGACGCGGCCTTCGCCGATGTGATCCGCGGTGACGAATTCCTTCGCCGCGATCAAAGGATGAAACAGCGGCGCGTGAACGGTGCCGAACACCGTCATGCGCTTGGTGGCGGACAGAAGCCCGACCGCCCAGGTGATGGTCTCGAGCGAGCGGCCATGGAAATCGGTGTCGCCGCCATAGCCCTTCCAGCGCGCGATCGGCAGCATGAAATCGAGGCCGGCTTCGTCGGCAAGCTTGGCCAGCGTGAGGCAATCGGGCCAGCTGGCCGACCAACGCTCCGGGACTTTCGTCGCCGAGCGGCCGGACGAACAATTGGCGCCGAACAGCCCGATCTTGAGCGCATTGCCATTGTACATGGCGATGCGGTTTTCCATGGACGCGCTGCGCGCCAGCACGCGTTTTCTCCCCGGTTTGCGCCGATCATCGCCGCGACGGTCGCGGCGATCAAGCCGATCAAGTTGATTGAGCCGGTTTACAAACTGGTGCTGCCGGTCAGGATTGAACTGACGACCTCTCCCTTACCAAGGGAGTAACGGCATATTGAATCAACTGGCATATTCGCATTTTGATTTATTTTTCCGCGCGTTTTCCACGGACATGCCGGAGCAATCAGCCAATGTCTGTTTTCGGGGGTAAAGCGGACATCGCGATTTCAGGGCGCGATGTCTGCTTTTGACCCATTTCGGACACTGGCCGCTTGTGACCAAGGGCACAGCGCCACAGCCGCAATCTGATATTCTTCTGAGCGCCGGAAGTGGCCCTCACGATGGAGGGAAGCCATGAAGCGGCGGGAATTCATAAAAGTCGTTTGTGGCGTCGTTGGCGCATGGCCGCTGGGCGCGGAAGCGCAGCAGCCAG
>JBAQBC010000322.1:0-21107 GCA_049286035.1 Xanthobacteraceae bacterium | reverse complement strand
GATGCCCGCTACACCGGACGAACTTTTCGCCTATCTGGACACGCTCGGAATCGCGCACCAGACCGTCACCCATCCGGCGGTATTCACGGTTGAAGAGGCGCGCGAGTTGCGTGGCGCCATCGCCGGCGGGCACACTAAGAATCTGTTTCTGCGCGACAAGAAAGGCGCGACTTATCTTGTCGTCGCGCCCGAAGATGCTGCGATCGAACTGCGTTCGCTGCATCGCCTGCTCGGCGCCTCGGGGCGGTTTTCGTTCGGCTCTGCCGAGCTGATGCAGGACGTGCTCGGTGTCTTGCCAGGCTCGGTCACGCCGTTCGCGGCGATCAATGACAAGGAGCGGCGCGTGAGCCTCGTGCTCGACGCGGCGCTGCTGGCGCATGAGGCGCTCAATTTTCATCCTTTGGTGAATACGGCGACAACGACCATCTCGCGCGACGGCTTGCTGAAGTTCTTGGCGGCAACCGGCCATTCGCCGCGGATCGAAACCCTATCCGGTGCGCCAGGGTGAAATCCCCGATTGCATTCAGTAGTTTTCTTCCCATTTAATCGGGCAACCAGGTCAATCTTGCCCACGGGGAGCGCGGGCAGCTAGGGCAGAAGACGAGCAGAACGCGACATGTTGCAACCAGCTGGAACCGCCACCGCAGAAGCGTCGGTCAAGGACACGACGACGCAGACCTTTGTCAAAGACGTCATCGAAGAATCCAAGCGCCAGCCGGTGCTGGTCGATTTCTGGGCAGACTGGTGCGGGCCCTGCAAACAGCTGACGCCGGTTTTGGAGAAGGCCGTCAAGGCGGCGAAGGGTAAGGTCAAGCTCGTCAAGATGGATATCGAGAAACACCCCTCGATTCCGGCCCAGATGGGCATTCAATCGATCCCGGCGGTGATCGCTTTCGCCAACGGCCAGCCGGTCGATGGTTTTATGGGCGCGTTGCCGGAGACCCAGGTGGTCGCCTTTCTGGAGCGGCTGACCAAAGACCGCATCGGCGATGAGGTCAAAGATTTGCTCACTAGCGCTGACGCGGCGCTCGCCGCGGGCGATGCCGCCGGCGCGGCGGAGCTCTATGCGCAAATCCTTGCCGAGGACAGTTCCAACGTACCGGCGCTGGCGGGCTTGGTGCGCTGCTATGTGCAGACCGGCGCGCTCGACCAGGCGCGGCAAACGCTCGCGATGATTCCGGCTGGAAAGCAAAACGACGCCGCCGTAGCGGCGGCGCGCGCCGCGCTCGAACTCGCCGAGCAGGCCAAAACCGTCGGACCGATTGCCGAGCTCGAACAGAAGGTCGCCGCCAATCCGCTCGATCATCAGGCGCGCTTCGATCTTGCGCTCGCGCTCAACGGCAAGGGCCGCCGGCTCGACGCGCTCGAACATCTGATGGCGATCGTCAAACGCGACCGCAAATGGAACGATGACGGCGCGCGCAAGCAGCTTGTGCAATTTTTCGACGCATGGGGTCCGACCGATGAAGCGACGATCGAAGGCCGTAAGCGGCTGTCCTCGGTCCTGTTCGCTTAAAGGTTTGCGCCGGTCTGCAGAGACGACGATACTGCAAGCCGTATTATCGATACCGTGAGTTTCGGTGCCGTCGCAGGGCGGAGTGCGACATGCCGATGAACGCGATCTACAAAGGGCCGGACGCGCTGCCTGATGTGATTCCGGTGTTCCCGCTGCCGGGCGCGTTGCTGCTGCCCAGGGGGCAGATGCCCCTGAACATTTTCGAGCCGCGCTATCTGGCGATGATCGAGGACGCGTTACGCTCTTCGCATCGGATGATCGGCATGATTCAGCCCGATCCAGCGCATCCAGGCGCCGATGCGAACAAGCCGAATTTGTTCAAGATCGGCTGCGTCGGGCGCGTCACCCAATTCGCCGAGAGCGGCGACGGCCGCTATCTGATCCAGCTCACCGGCATTGCCCGCTTTCGTATCGAGGAAGAATTGCCGGTCAGCACGCTCTATCGGCAATGCCGCGTCAGCTATCAGCCGTTCGTCGACGATTTCGTTGCCCGCAAGGGCGAGGAACAGGTGGACCGCAAGGCGCTGTTGCGTGCGTTGACTGAATTCCTCAAAGCCAACAATCTCAAGACGGATTGGGAGGGCATCGAGAACGCGCCCAATGAAGCTTTGGTCAATGCGCTGGCCATGATGTCGCCGTATGACGTCGCCGAGAAACAGGCCATGCTGGAAGCGCCAGACTTAAAGACCCGCGCGGAAATCCTGGTCGCGGTCACTGAGATCGAGCTTGCCAAAAGCAAGACGCCGGGCGAAACACCGTTGCAGTAATTGCTTCTCCTCGAGGAAGATCTTTCGATTTAACTGGAGTTGATGATGTCTGATCGTCCGGCCGAGAGCGTCGATCCCAAATTGCTCGAGATCCTGGTTTGTCCGCTGACCAAAACGCCGCTCGAATACGACGCGGAGAAACAGGAATTGATCTCGCGCGCAGCCAAGCTTGCTTACCCGATTCGCGACGGCATTCCGATCATGCTGCCGGAGGAGGCGCGCCGGATCGATTAATCACAAAAGCTTGCTTAAGTACCGTCATGCCCGGCCTTGTGCCGGGCATCCACGTCTTTCAGGATGGCGACGTGCAAGACGTGGATGGCCGATCAAGCCCGGCCATGACGAAATGGAGCTGGGAGTCATTACCGTGATCAAAGTCTGGGGCCGTAACACCTCGTCGAATGTGCAGAAGGTGATGTGGGCGATTGGCGAGCTCGGCCTGCCACATCAGCGCATCGATATTGGCGGACCATTCGGCAAAAACCGGGAACCCGCTTATCTCGCCATGAACCCGAACGGACTCGTGCCGACGCTCGAGGAAGAGGACGGCTTTCTGTTGTGGGAATCAAACACCATCGTTCGCTATCTCGCCGCCAAGCACAAAGAGCCCATGCTCGAGCCGGCGGATTTGCGCAAACGCGCGCTGGCCAGCAAGTGGATGGATTGGCAGCTCGGCGTCGCGGGGCCTGCGATCTTCGGATGCTTCTGGGGCCTTATTCGCACGCCGCCGGAAAAGCGCGATCATGCCGCAATCGAGGACTCGAAAAAGAAGACGACCGCGGCGATGACGATCATGGACCAGCAATTGGCGAAAACCGCCTACCTCGCCGGCGATGGATTCTCATACGGTGATATTCCGGTCGGCATCATTGCCTATCGTTATCGCCAGCTCGTGCCGGAGCGCCCGGCGCTGCCGCATTTCGAGCGCTGGTACGCGGCGATTGCGGCGCGCAAGGCGTTCAAGGATCACGTCGCCGCGGTGCCGTTGACGTAGCGCATGATCCCGAAAAGTGGGAACCGGTTTTCGGACCAGATCATGCGCCAAGAAAATAATCACTCCGCGGCGGCGCGGGCGCCGGCCGAATGCGCCGAGACGATGTAATCCATCGCCGCCTGGACGCCGCCCTTTTTGTGCGGAATACCGGCGAGTCCGAGCGCCATTTCGGTCGCGGCCAGCGCGCCGACCTGCCAGCCGTCATTGACGTCGCCAAGGTGCCCGATGCGGAAGTATTTCTTGACATAGGGTCCGAAGCTGGCGCCGTAGGAAATATTGAACATGTCGAGCGCGAGGTTACGGAAGGCATCGGCGTCGTGGCCGTCGGGCAGCAGCACCGCGGTGACCGTCGGCGAATAATATTTCGGATCGCGGCAGAGGATTTCGAGCCCCCAGGCGCGCACCGCGCGGCGGGTGGCTTCGGCAAGGCGCGCGTGCCGCGCGAATACGTTGTCGAGGCCTTCCTCGTGCAGCATCTCGATCGAAACCGCGAGACCCTGCAGCATCTGCGTCGCCGGCGTGTAGGGAAAGAAGCCGATCTTGTTCATGGTCAGCATCTCGTCCCAGGCCCAGAACGACTTCGGCAAATTCGATGTTTTCGCTGCGGCGAGCGCCTTGTCGCTGATCGCGTTGAACGACATGCCGGGCGGCAGCATCAGGCCCTTTTGCGCGCCGCCAATCGTGACGTCTACGCCCCATTCATCGTGCCGGTAATCGGTCGAGGCCAGCGACGATATGGTGTCCACCATCAGCAGCGCCGGATGGCCCGCGGCATCGATCGCTTTGCGGATTGGCTCAATCGGCGACAAGCAGCCGGTCGCGGTCTCGTTGTGCAGCACGCAAACCGCTTTGATCTCACGCGCCTTGTCCTTGCGCAGATACTCTTCGACTTTGCCCGCGTCGGCGCCGGTGCGCCAGTCGCCGGGAATGAACTCGGGCTTCAGCCGGAGTTTCTGGGCCATCACTTTCCACAGCGTCGCAAACTGGCCGGTTTCGACCATCAGTACGCGATCGCCCGGTGACAAAGTATTGACCAGCGCCGCCTCCCAGGCCCCGGTTCCAGTTGCGGTGTAGATGATCACCGGCTTCGTGGTCTTGAAAATCGTTTTGATGCCATCCAGGCACCGTTTGGCCAGTTTGGCGAATTCGGGACCGCGATGATCGATGATCGGGGTATCCATCGCTCGCAGCACGCGATCTGGCAGCGGCGTCGGCCCCGGAATCTGCAAAAAGTGACGCCCGACGGCGCGCGACGAATTCTGCGGCATTTTCGGCACTCCTGCGGACGGATGGACAAAGCCGGATGGACATAGCCGGATAGTCAAAGAGCCTTGGGCGCGCGTCCGAGGCGCTCGCGGCTTGTGGCGTTGAATAGCGAATGCGACATTCGGGTCAAGCCCCGATCCCTCGTCACGGCTGGCGCGCCGATGCGCGCGGGCAATCGCCCAGACAAAAGAAGGAGACGGCCTTGGCGGCGACGCTGTTGCCAGCGCTCGAAAAAACGCTCGAACGGCGGCTCAAGGCGGAGCAAACGGGGGATGTGCGCTTCGACGCGTTCACGCGGGGGCGCTACGCCACCGATGCCTCGCACTATCAGATCATGCCGCTCGGCGTGGTCACCCCACGATCGGCGGCCGACGCCGAACAGGCGCTGGCGGTTTGCCGGTCCGAAGGCGTGCCGGTGACGCCGCGCGGCGGTGGCACCTCGCAGGCCGGCCAGACCGTCAACCGCGCGGTGGTCCTCGATTGCTCGCACTATCTCAACCGGATCATCGAAATCGACGCCGCAGACCGCCGTTGCTTGGTCGAGCCGGGCATCGTGCTGGACGAACTCAATCACGCGCTCAAGCCCCACGGCCTGTGGTTCCCGGTCGACATTTCCACCGCCTCGCGCGCCACTATCGGCGGCATGGTCGGCAACAATTCCTGCGGCGCGCGCTCGCTCCGCTACGGCAATACCCGCGAAAATGTGCTCTCGATCGATGCCGTACTCGCCGACGGCGCGCGCGCCCATTTCGGCCGCATGGGCGAGGCTGCGGTCGACGTGCCGCCGGCGCTCATTCGCGACCTTCTTGCCATTGCCGCCCGCGAAGCAAACGAGATCGAACGGCGATTTCCTAAAGTGCAGCGCCGGGTCGGCGGCTATAATCTCGACGCGCTCGTGCCCGGACGCAACGACGTCAATCTCGCGCATCTTCTGGTCGGCTCCGAAGGCACGCTCGCGTTTTCGACCAAGATTGAATTGAAGTTGTCGCCGCTGCTCGGACCGCGCGCGGTCGGCGCCTGCCATTTCGGCAGCTTTCATGAGGCGATGACGGCGGCGCAGCACATCGTCGCGCTAAAGCCGATCGCGGTCGAACTGATCGACCGCACCATGCTCGGGCTTGCGCGCGAGATCGCGATGTTCAAGCCGACAGTCGATGCGTTTTTGCGCGGCGATCCCGAGGCGATCCTGTTTGTCGAATTCGCCGAGGATCGCGACGAAAACGCGCGCCGGCTCAAGGCGCTGGGCGCGCTGATCGGCGATCTCGGCCTGTCGTGGGACAAAACCGGCGCTAAATGGGGCGGCGTCGTCGACGTGCTCGATCCCAAATTGCAGACCGCGATCGGCGAAGTGCGCACCGCGGGGCTCAACATCATGATGTCGATGAAGGAGGAGGGCAAACCGATCTCCTTCGTCGAGGATTGCGCAGTGCCGCTCGAACATCTCGCCGAATACACGGCGCAGCTCACGGAGATTTTCGAGCGGAACGGCACGCGCGGCACGTGGTACGCCCACGCCGCGGTCGGCTGCCTGCATGTGCGGCCGGTGCTCAATCTGCGGCTTGAAAAAGATGTGCGCGCCATGCGCGCCATCGCCGAAGAGGCCTTCGCCATGGTGCGCGCATACAGGGGCTCGCATTCCGGCGAGCATGGCGATGGCATCGTGCGCTCGGAATTCCATGAGACCATGTTCGGCAGAGAACTGGTGCATGCATTCGAGGAGGTGAAGGACCGCTTCGATCCGCAGCATCTATTCAATCCCGGCAAAATCGTCCGGGCGCCCAAATTCGACGATCGCGCCTATTTCCGCTACGGCGCCGGCTATCGCGCCGAGGCCATCGCCACGGCGCTCGATTGGTCGGCTTATCCCGGCGCCGGCGGCGGTTTTCAGGGCGCCGTCGAAATGTGCAACAACAACGGCGCCTGTCGCGCGCTTTCGGGCGGCGTGATGTGTCCGAGTTATCGCGTCACGCTCGACGAGCGCGACGTGACGCGCGGGCGCGCCAATACGCTCCGGCTCGCCATGACCGGCCAGCTCGGTCGGGATGCCCTTACGTCCAACGAGATGGCGGAGACGTTGCAGCTTTGCGTCTCCTGCAAGGCCTGCCGCCGCGAGTGCCCGACCGGCGTGGACATGGCGCGCATGAAGATCGAAGTGTTGCGGGCGCGGGCGCAAAAATTTGGTTTATCGCTGCAGGACCGGCTCGTCGGCTATCTGCCGCGCTACGCGCCCTACGCCGCGCGTTTGCATTGGCTGTTGAATTTACGCGACCGGCTCCCCGGCGCCGCGGCCCTGTCGGAGGCGATCGCGCAATTTGCCGCACAGCGTCCGCTGCCGAAGTGGCGAAAGGAGTATTTCCGCGACGAACAGCGGCTTTCCGCATCGGCCGGCAAGCCGACGCGGGGAGAAGTCGTCCTGTTCGCCGATACCTTCAATCGCTACTTCGAACCGGAAAATATTCATGCGGCGATGGCGGTGCTCGCGGCCGGCGGCTACCGGATTCATTTGGCGCAGCCGCCAAACGGCGACCGGCCGCTGTGCTGCGGCCGCACCTTCCTGGCGGTCGGCAAAACCGATGCGGCGCGAGACGAGGCCGAGCGCACGCTGGCTGCGCTGGCGCCGCAGCTCGCGCGCGGCCTGCCGGTGATCGGGCTTGAGCCAAGCTGCGTGTTCAGCTTCCGCGATGAGATTCCGGCGCTGCTCAAAACCGACGCGGCGAGAGAAGCCGCCGATCAGATCCTGCTGCTCGAGGAATTCCTGGCGGCCGAGGCCGCGGCGGGAAAGCTCGACATCGACTTCGCGCCGGCAAAGCGGCGAGCTTTGTTGCACGGCCATTGCCATCAAAAATCGTTCGGCGCGATGGGCGCAGTCGAGACGGCGCTCAAACTCGTTCCCGGCCTTGACGTGGCAACGATTGAGTCGAGTTGCTGCGGCATGGCGGGCGCCTTCGGCTATGATGCCGAGACGATCGACGTTTCCCGCGCGATGGGAGAGCTATCGCTGTTGCCAGCGGTGCGTGAGGCGCCGAACGACGCCATCATCATCGCCGACGGCACGTCATGCCGGCAGCAGATCCGCGATGGCACAGGCCGCGAAGCGATGCATGTCGCCTGCGTACTGGCCGCGGCGCTGCCGGCGACGCGTGAATGAACAGTGCGGGAGAAGACCCGCTACGCCTCGGGGCTCAGCGCGCTTTCATGCCAGCGGCGCAGCGCCAGATGATTCACAAAAGACAGCAGGTAAAAAATCGCGATCCCGGCGACCGACAGCAATAACAGTGCGGCGAACATGCGCGGGATATTGAGGCGGTATCCGGATTCGGCGATGCGGTAGGCAAGCCCGGAACCGGCGCCGGCCGAGCCGGCGGCGATCTCCGCTACCACCGCGCCGATCAGCGACAATCCGCCCGCGATCTGCAAGCCGCCGAGGATGTAGGGCAGGGCCGAAGGCAGCTTGAGATGCCAGAGGACCTGACGCCGCGATGCGCCATAGAGCGTGAACAGGTCGGAGAGATTGCGGTCCACCGAATGCAGGCCGAGCGTCGTATTCGCCAGCACCGGGAAAAAGGCGACAATCCAGGCGCAGGCGAGCACGGCCAGCGGCTGCGGTAGATAGATCAGCAACAGCGGTGCGATGGCGACGATCGGGGTCACCTGCAGAATGACGGCGTAGGGATAAAGCGAATATTCGAGGAGCCGCGACTGATTGAACAGAAGCGCAAGCCAGACCCCGCCAAACGCCGCGAGCAAAAAGCCTTCGACCGTCGTCGCCAGCGTGACGAGAAGCGATTGCGACAGCAATTGCCAATCGTCCACCAGCGTGCCCAGGATCAAACCGGGGCCGGGAAGCACGTAGGGCGGAATATGATTGATCCGCACGATCGCTTCCCAGATCAGGAGCACGAGCGCGAGCACCAAGATCGGCAGCGCGATCCGCAACACACGATCGCGCCGCTCTTGGCTGGTTTGCGGCGCGTTCACGCCTGATCTCCTGTCGGCTTATCGTCGGTCATCGCTTGCGCCAGCGCCGTGGAAGCGCGGCGGCAATACGCGGCGTATTCAGCCGAGGTGCGGAAGTTCTGATCGCGCGGATAGGGCGCCTCGATCGCGAGTTCGGCAGAGACCCGGCCCGGCCGCGCGGTCAGCACCAGGATGCGGCTCGACAGATAGACCGATTCGAACACCGAATGCGTGACGAACACGACCGTGGTGCCGGTCGCCTGCCAGACCTGCAACAGATCGTTGTTGAGCTTGAAGCGGGTGATCTCGTCGAGCGCCGCGAACGGCTCATCCATCAAAAGAAGCTGCGGTTCGGTGACCAGGGCGCGCGCGATCGAGACTCGCATGCGCATGCCGCCCGACAATTCGCGGGGAAAAGCCTTCGCGAATCTCGCAAGACCGACGCGATCGAGCGCGCCGCTCACTCGCTTGGCGATGGTTTCGGTCGGCACGCCTTTGAGCACCAGCGGCAGCGCCGCATTGTCGAATACGCTGGCCCAGGGCATCAGCGTCGGTTCCTGAAACACGAATCCGATCCGGCTTGTCTGATCGGCCGCCATTGCCTGGGCCAGCCATTCGACGCTGCCTTGGCTGGGTGGGCTTAAGCCCGCGATGATCCGCAGCGCCGTCGACTTTCCGCAACCCGAGGGACCAAGAAGGGAAAGGAATTCGCCGGTGCCAACGTCGAAGTTCAGATTCGAGAGCGCCAGCGTGCCGTTCGGAAACGCCTTGCTGACCCCGCGCAGCGCCAGCAATGAAGATGCAATTTGTGGTTTGAAAGCTTGCGGCATTATTGCTTCGGCCGCAGATCGAGCCCGACTTTTTTGTTCACGAATTGCAGCGTGTAGCCTTTGCGATAGTCGAGACCGGGCTTGGTCACGCCAGCCCGCGCCATCTCGTCAAAAAAATCCTTCATCCGAGCGTCGGTCATGGCGCCGACGCCAAGCGTCGGTGCGTCACCGGAATCGACGATACCGTATTTCTTCAGTGCACTAACGCAATAGGCCAAGAGGTCGTCGGTCATTTCCGGATTTTGTTTCTTGATCAGCGCATTGGCGGCGCCGTTATTGCCGTACAGATAATCGTACCAGCCGATGATCGATGCATCGACAAAGCGCTGTACCAGGTCCGGTCTTTTGTCGACCAGTTCGCGCCGCGTCTCGATGAGCGTCGAATAGGCTGAGAATCCCTGGTCGGCGAGCAGAAAGACCTGCGGCGTGAAATTCGCGGCCTTGGCGATGGCGAAAGGCTCCGAGGTCACATAGCCCTGCATCGCGCTTTTGTTATTGGCGAGAAACGGCTGCGGATTGAAGGTGTAGGGCCGTACCTGCGCATCGGTAAAGCCGTAATCGGCTTTGAGCCATTGGTAGAAGGTCGACACGCCCTCTTTGGAGATCAACAGCGTGAGCTTTTTCAGATCGACGAATTTGTCGATGCCCTGGTTCGGGTGCGCGATCAGCACCTGCGGGTCCTTCTGAAACAGCGCAGCCACTTCGATCGTCGGCACGTTTTGCTCGACCGCGTCGAAAGCTTGCAGCGTGTTGGCGCTCAGAAAGAAATCGATTTTGCCGACCGGCAGCAATATGCGGTTGTTGACGTTTGGGCCGCCTGGCACGATGGTGACATCGAGGCCATATTTGCGATAGGTGCCGTCCGCCAGCGCCTGGTAGAAGCCGCCGTGCTCGCCTTCGGCGACCCAATTGGTGCCGAATGAGACCTTATCAAGCGCCTGTGCCGCGGCCGGCGAGCTGGCCGCACCGGCGAGCGCAAGACCTATCGATGCAATCCGAAATGCAATCGCTGGCGGCATCCGTTGCTCCTGTTCGCGGTGCACGCGACAATAAAGCATGCTCGCACCAGGGTCGAAGCTCATTATCACCATGGCCGCGACGCTGGCCAAAAGGGCCGCGTCCCTTCAGGTTGCGGCGAAAATCGCGACCGTGTTCGTCGAAAAGCTCGACCGTATCCTCGATGCGCTCTTCGCCTTTCTCCTGCCCGGACCGCGATTTTGCCCGCAACGCGGCTCACGGGGATAATGAGTTTTGCGGTCAGACCGACTGAGCAAGTGAGTGGTGCACGAATGCCGTTGCCGAAGCGCGATTGGCTGGAGATGACCTGGCAGGACATCGCCGGCGCGAGGACCGAGCGTTGGATCGCGGTGCTGCCGCTCGCGGCGATCGAGCAGCACGGTCCGCATCTGCCACTCGGCGTCGATAGCTTCATCGCCGAGGCCTATCTCAGCCGGGCGCGTGAGATGTTGCCCGATGATCTCCCGGTTACCTTTCTGCCGATCCAGCGCGTCGGCATTTCGACCGAGCACCTCGCTTACTCGGGCACGCTGACGTTCTCTGCGCAGACCGCAATCGCCGCCTGGACCGAACTTGGCGAGAGCCTGGCGCGTGCGGGCTTGCGCAAGCTCGTGATGGTCACCAGCCATGGCGGCAATGTCGCGGCCATGGAACTGGTGGCGCGCGATCTGCGCGCGCGCTTGCGCATGCTGGCGATCACCGTCGGCTGGCATCGCTTCGGCTATCCGGATGGCGTGTTTTCCAGCGAAGAAAAAAAGCATGGCATTCACGCCGGCGACATCGAGACCTCGCTGACGCTGGCGGCGAAGCCGGACACGGTGCAAATCCAGAAGGCTGCGCGGGCGACGCCCGAGACCATCGCGATGGCGCAAGAGTTCAAATGGCTCAGCGCTTATCGGCCGGCCGGCTTTGCCTGGATGACGCAGGATCTCAATCCGACCGGCGCCGTCGGCGATGGCACGTTGGCGAAAGCGGACAAAGGCGAGGCGGCGCTGGCGCACGGCGCGAAAGCTTTCGTCGAATTATTGCGCGAGATCGATCGCTTCGATCTATCGCGGCTGCGCGAGAGCCCGCTCCTGCAGGAGTAATTCTTTTCAAAGCCGGACTTAAAGGTGATCCGCCAGATTATTTTGTCCCGGGCTCTGAAATGTGTGGTGTTCGCGCATGAAATCTACGAATGCGCGGAGCGGGCCGGGCATTTGGCGACGGCTGGGATAAAATAGGTACAACCCCGGAAAACGTCCGCACCAGTCTTCCAAAAGACGGACCAAACCGCCATTGGCAATGTACGAGGACACAAGAATCTCGGGAAAGTAGCCGACGCCAAGCCCGTCGAGGACCGCGTTCAACATCGCCCTTTTGATAATGACTCGAGCCGGTACTGGTTTGGTTGGACGAAGCGAACAATAGCGGCGAATTTGAAGCCAAGTTTTCGGCTTGTTCTCGACATCAGCTCTAAGTCTGGACTTAGAGATTTAAAGACCATCGGTGAGCGCATTGGTCGCCCTGCGCGAACAGCCTTGTCAGAGATTTCGGTGGTGGAGCAAACAACCGTACTGTGCAAGAAACTGCCGCGATGCGTCGAGATTAGTCGGTAGCCGCGACAAGCCCATTCACAATGTGGGCGATTAACGATCTTCCGCGTCGGAATATTTCACGGCGATGAAGGCGGTCGACCTTCACTTCTAACAAGGAGGAAAGTCATGTCGATCAGATCATCGCTCATAATTGGCGTCGTTGCCACCACTGCCGCGTTAGGCGTTGGCTCACCCGCATTCGCGCAAGCGTGGTCCAACGGCTGGGGCACTGGTAACTCACAGCCCGGCTATTTCGACAAGGATGGCGGGATGCATGCGGGGAATGCGCCACAGCAGCTGCAGGCTGTCACACCTGGCCGTGGGCTCTACGCATTCGCTGGCCATAATCGTGGGCTCACCGGATTCGCGAGCATTCGGCATCCACATCGCGGTGCAAATAAATCCGGCGCCAACGGCTAGAGGCACTATCGGGCACAATCAAATGCTCAAGAGTGACCAGTTGTAAGCACGAACAAAAAACGGGCGGGTTTCGGCCCGCCCGTTTTTGCTGGATGCGCGAGGGCCCGCTCACGGAGCGGTACGCCCGCAGTTTTGTCACCGTCGTTGCGCGCGGGCCGATATAATCAGGCGGCCGGGTTCGGACATGCGGCGATTGTGCGATCGCGGAAAGGCGCGTCATGTTCATCAAAACCAAAGATGGAGTCGAAATCTTCTACAAGGACTGGGGCAAAGGTCAGCCTATCGTCTTCAGTCACGGCTGGCCGCTGTCGGCAGACGACTGGGATACGCAAATGCTGTTCTTCCTCGACCGCGGCTATCGCGTGATCGCCCATGATCGACGCGGTCATGGTCGATCAACCCAGACTGGCGACGGCCATGATATGGACCACTATGCCGACGATCTTGCGGCTTTGACCGCGCATCTCGATTTGAAGAACGCCATTCACGTCGGCCATTCCACCGGCGGCGGCGAGGTGGCGCATTATTTGGGACGACATGGCGAAAGCCGTGTGGCGATGGCTGCCCTGATCAGCGCGGTGCCGCCGTTGATGGTGAAGACGGCGGCCAATCCAAACGGCCTTCCCAAAGAAGTCTTTGACGGACTTCAGGCGCAGCTTGCGGCTAATCGTTCGCAATTCTATCGCGCGCTTCCAGAGGGTCCGTTCTATGGCTACAACCGGCCGGGTGCCAAAGCCTCGGAGGCCGTCATCGCGAACTGGTGGCGTCAGGGCATGATGGGCGGTGCCAAGGCGCATTACGATGGCATCGTCGCCTTCTCACAGACCGATTTCACCGAGGATCTCAAGAAGATCACGGTGCCGGTGCTGGTGATGCATAGCGAAGACGATCAGATCGTTCCCTATGTCGCCGCTGGGCCCTTGTCGGCAAAACTGCTGAAGAACGGGACGCTGAAGACCTACAAGGACTTCCCGCACGGCATGCCAACCACGCAGGCGGAAACGATCAACGCCGATCTGCTCGCCTTTTTAAAGCGGTAAAGTTGTCCGTCCCCGCGTGGCGCGAGCGAAGCGGGGACGGAATGATCACGCCGCGATCTTGACGTATTCGAAATCGCCCGGCTTGTTGTCGATGCCGATCCGCGGCGGCGCGATCCAGCTCGCGAACTTGCCGGGCTCGAGGACTTGCTCCATGAGGCTGCCAATAAAATCGCCATCGTGCGTCGACGGCAGCCACTGGTTCTTGTCGCGAGTCCAGCTCGCCTCGTCGATGAGCTTGCCGCCGGGCGTCACCTTGACGTCCTTGAACTCGCCGATCTGGCGGTGGAAGCCGACATGCGGCAGTTCGAATTTGTAGGCGACGCCGGTCTTGTCGATGATCTTGTTCCAACGGTCGAGGCCGCGCTGGCAATCGGCGGTGTAGTCGTCGCGCAGCCGCATATTGATTGCGGTCAGGGCCGGCTCGTCGATGCGCTTGATCGCACCGTCGACAAATTTGAGCACCGGGTAGGCGGCGCTTTCGAGCCGGTGATCGTCGTCGATCTTGGTTTCCTGGAAACGGCCTTTCAGCCCGGCGCTGAACGTGTTCGCTGCGTTGGTCGAAACCTCCGAGCCGAACAGATCGAGCGAGAGCGAGTAGTGCAGGTTTAGCTTCTTCTGGATGGTCGGCAGGTCGATGACGCGGAGCGCCCGCACCTTCTCGATCTCGGCGGGGTCCTCGATGCCGGCCGCCTTCATCGCCTCGCAAGTGCGCTGGATGGTGCGGCCGACCCCCGTTTCGCCGACAAACATGTGATGCGCCTCTTCCGTCAGCATGAAGCGGCAGGTGCGCGACAGCGGATCGAAACCGGATTGCGCCAGGCTTTCGAGCTGCATCTTGCCGTCGCGATCGGTGAAGAAAGTGAACATGTGAAACGACAGCCAATCGGGCGTGGCTTCGTTAAACGCGCCGAGCATGCGCGGCTTGTCGGGATCGCCGGAGCGGCGCCGCAATAATTCTGCCGCTTCCTCGCGGCCATCACGGCCGAAATATTTTTGCAGGAGATACACCATCGCCCACAAATGCCGACCTTCCTCGACATTGACCTGAAACACATTGCGCATGTCGTAGAGCGACGGCGCGGTCTTGCCGAGATGGCGCTGCTGCTCGACCGAAGCCGGCTCGGTGTCGCCCTGGATGACGAGCAGCCGGCGCAGCATGGCGCGATATTCGCCCGGCACATCCTGCCAAGCCGGTTCGCCGTAATGGCGGCCAAACGGGATCTTGCGTCCCTCTTCTTTCGGCGCCAGCAGAATGCCCCAGCGGTAGTCCGGCATGCGCACGTAATCGAATTTGGCCCAGCCCTTCGGATCGACCGAGACAGCGGTGCGCAGATAGACGAGCGCCTCCTGAAATCCTTGGGGGCCCATATCCATCCACCAGTCGATATAGCCGGGATGCCAGCTCTCCAGCGCGCGTAGCACCTGGCGATCGTCGGTCAGATTGACGTTGTTTGGAATTTTGGTGGTGTAATCGACGTTCTCGATGTTCATGGTCAGGTCCTCTCATACCCTGCGCGTGTCGAAGACCGGCTTCTGGCCGGTGCCGTAGCGCTTGAGGGCACCGTCTTCGCCGATGGCGTTCGGGCGTTGAAAAATCCAGTTCTGCCACGCGGTCAGCCGCGCGAAAATTTTTGATTCCATGGTCTCAGGACCGGCGAAGCGCAAATTCGCTTCCAGCCCGGTAAGCGCGTCGGGCGAGAAGCTTGAGCGCTCCTCAAGGAACACGCGGACTTCGTCCCAGTCGATGTCGTCGAGCGCGAAAGTCACAAGCCCGAGCCGTTGCGCAGCCTCGGCATCGAGCATCCTGCCGCGCTCGGCTTTGACGCGCTCGAGGTCGCCCGGCACCGCCAGGAACCGGCTGGCAAGGCGCGTCAATCCATTCACCATCGGATAGGGACCGAAATTGACGTCGTCGAGCGCGATACTCGCCGGCGGCTTGTTGTCCCCGTCGCGACTGCCGATCAGCATGTAGGAGCGATCGCTGGCGAGCGGCAATTCGGCGAGCGTGCCGGCAAAGCACGACCCGGGTTCGATCAAAGTCACCAGCGAGCGCGAGGTGAGGTCGAGGCGCTTGAGCACGCGCTTCCATAAGAGGCGGATCTCGCGCACCAGCCAATGCTGCCGGTTGGCATCGAGGAAGCGGTCATAGGCGAGTACGTCGGCGGGTTCGCCGGACGACTTGAAGACGATCGCGGCAACGTCGAGCTCATTGAGGCGGATATGCAAAATCGCGTCGTCGAGCTCGCGTGCGAGCTTGAGCGGCCAGAACTCGGCGCCCTGCGCCACCATCGCGTCCCCTGACGCGGGTGGAGGCGCCACGGGGCCGCGCACTAGGATGGTCGCGATCCGCGCGGCGCGGTCGAATTCGACAGACAGGGTTCCGTATTCGATCGCGGCGTCGGCAAACGTGCGCGAAAGCGGCGTCAGCTTGATGCCGGCCCCGGAAGCCGCGCGGCCCGACTGGGCCGCGAATTCCTTGGCGCGGGCTTCGATGGTCTCGTCGAATTTGGAGCCCGGCACCACGACATCGACCAACCGCCATTCGGCGGCGCGTTTGCCTTTGACCCCTTCCTCGGTGGTGCAGAAGACGTCGGCGTGGTCGCGGCGGACCCGGCGTTTGTCGGAGACGCGGGTGAGCCCGCCGGTGCCGGGCAGCACCGCCAACAGCGGTAATTCCGGCAGCGACACCGCCGCCGAACCGTCATCGATGAGCATGATGTAATCGGTCGCCAGCGCCAGTTCGTAACCGCCGCCGGCCGCGGTGCCGTTGATCGCGCAGATCGATTTGATGCCTGAGTTCTCGCTGAGATCCTCGATGCCGTTGCGGGTCTCGTTGGTGAACTTGCAGAAATTCACCTTATGCGCGTGGCTCGCGCCAGCGAGCATGCGAATATTGGCGCCCGCCGAAAACACCCGTGGTTTGGCCGAGCGCAGCACCAGCACCCGCGCGCCGGGATGTTCGAAGCGTAGCCGCTCGATCGCATCGGCTAGTTCGATGTCGACGCCGAGATCGTAGGAATTGAGCTTGAGGTCGTAGCCTTCGAACAACGGCGCTTTTTCGTCGACGTCCATCACCAGCGTTGCGATTTCGCCGTCGACTTTCAGTTTCCAGTGCCGATAGCGCGCCGGCTCGGTCTGAAAATCGATCCGCACGCGCTTGTCAGTTTGCGCATTGCCGCTTCGCTCGCGCGGCATGGTTTGATCTGTTTGGGCTCGATCTGATTGGGTTCGGTCTGCTTGGGCATGCTCTGCTTGGCCCATCTTGATCTCGGTCCTCGCGCTTCGACCGCCTCCGCTGAACTCTAGGGTTGGATCGAGCTCACCCTCTCATATGCATTATAATTCATGAGAGGGCAATCCCGGGCTTGGCTCCATTCTTGGCCCCAGTTTCGGCCGCCGGTTCCGCCTCATGGTGGTCGCGCAACAGCCGGTTGATGAATGCGGCAATCGCATCGACTGTGAGTTCAGGGGCTTCGCGATAGGGAATATGCCGAATGCCCGGCAGCACCACGGCTTCGACCGGGCAAAAGCATTCCTGCCGCGCCACCTCGATCTGCTTGAGCGTGCCGTACTGATCGTTCTCGCCTTGCAAGATCAGAATTGGGACGCGGATGTAGCCGAGCGCTTCGGTGATGTCCCATTTTTCGAAGTCCGGATGCAGCCAGGGCCCGTTCCAGCTGCGGAACGCGGTATCGACATCGGCGTGGTAGGGCTTCAACCTTTCTCGCAAAGCGCCGGTCTCGAACGATTTGCGCGCGCGCCGGATTTCGACGAGCCCCATCTCCTCGGTGAAGAAATGCGGCGCGATCAAAACGACCCCGCGCACGCGGTGGTCTTGCACGCTGCCGGCATAGATCGTGGCAATCGAGGCGCCGTCGCTGTGCCCGAGCAGAAATCCACGCCGGAAACCGATTGTCGCAAGGACGCGCGGCAGCACCTCGCGCGCTTCCTCATCCATAAAAGACGTGGTGCGCGGCAGCTTGGCCCCGGTCGAATTGCCGTAGCCGGCCCGCGAATAGGCGAAGACGCCGGCGCCGGTCGCTGCCGCAATTTTGTCCGGGAACTCTCCCCAAAGCCCAACGCTGCCAAGTCCTTCGTGCAGCATCACGATGGTGGGCGCAGCCTCCGGCCGCGGCCCGATCATGCGGTATTCCAGCCGCAGCGGCGGTAAATCGAGAAAGCCGGTATCTGCAAGTGTCACGGCCGCGCGCCTCCTGCGGTTTCGCGGCGATCGACCGCTGGCGGCCCCAGCAAGTCGGTGGCAATGCGCTGCAGCTTGGCAAAGCTTTGCTCCACCGTCTGGCCTGACGTGTCGAGCTGCGCCTGCGCGCGGGCATAATCGGGCCCGCGCGCGTCAAGAATCGCCACCAGATCCGCCATGGCTTCGCGATTCTGCGCCATCGGTCGAAAATCGCCCTGCGCCATAACCCGGCTCATATGGTCCTCCGGGCGCGCCTTGATCCAGATCGTGTGGCTGCGCCGCAGCAGTAACGCATAACTCTCGCGATCGGACACGATGCCGCCCGCTGTTGTGATCACCGCGGCCTCATGTTCGGCGATCACGCGCGCGAGCGCCGCCCGCTCGTGGCGGCGGAACGTCGCGGTGCCGGCCATCTCGATCATATCCGGAATGCTGGCGCCGTAGTCCTGTTCGACCAACCGATCGAGTTCGATGAAGGGCCAGCCGAGATGCCGCGCCAGCATGCGGCCGAGCGTGGATTTGCCGGCGCCGCGCAAGCCCACCAAGGCGATGCGCCGCGCGCGATCGGCGCGATCGGGCGGCAGAAGGCGCGCTTCGATCAGTGCCGTGAGCTCGGCGAGGCTGTGGTCAGGCAGCTGCGCAATGACATCGAATAGCGCCGCGCGCGCGCCACTGTGCGCAGCCAGTTCGCCGAGCAAATTGCCGGCGGGAATGTCGAGCGCCTGCGCGATGGCGCGCAACACCGTGACCGATGGATTGCCGGTGCCGCTTTCGATTTGCGCCAGATATCGTTCCGACGTGTGCGAAGCTTGCGCCAACTGCCGGCGAGTCATGCCGCGCTTGGCGCGGCCGCGCCGCACTTCGCCGCCGAGCACCGCGAGAAAGCCGGCGGCTGCGCGCCCATTGGCTTGTGCGTCCGGCGCCGATTTCCGCGAGCTCTTCCGCGAGATCCTGGGTTTTCTGGCAAGCCGCACGGCGGCACCGGCCCTCATGCACTATAATTCATACGGACATAGCGCAAGGCGGTGAGGCAGGCAAGACGCGGCACTACTGAAAAATCTTGCGCCAGCCGCCGTCTTGATCGGTGGGCGTCTCGCTTTCTTGGGCTGCCTCAGGCCCCGGATCGTCGGGTGCGTGCACCAGCGGAATCACCGGCTCGGGTTGGACCGGCTCCGGCGCTGGACGCACGGCCGAAGCGCCGGCGGGGATCACAGCGCTTTGGCCATGCGGCGCTGGCGCAGCGCTGATCGGGGCGGGAAGCTCCGGCTCGATGATCGGTGCGGCAATGGCACCGGTGAGCGGCACCCGCCAGACAAACGCATCGATGCGGCCGCTTACCGGCGAAACCGGCAGCCAGCGGTCCGAAACATATCCATCGGCCGTCCATTGCGGGTCGGGTGGCGCGTTCAGCGCCCGCGCCATCCATTCCCGGGCGCGGCCCTCATCGTTGCGCTCGGTGCGTTCGAGCCTCGCCATCAGCACGCACACGCGCCTGGTCGGCCGGTCGAGATAGGGCGAAAGCTCGCTGCGCGCTTTGGCAAATTCCTGCGCATCAAGCGCGGCGCGCGCCACCGCCAGTGCGCCCTCGATATGGCCCGGAACGCGGCGCGCTCCGGCCTCGATCCGCTTGAGCTTGTCGCGCGCGGATTCGCCGGACCGCAACTCGGCATAGGCTTGGGCCAATTCCGGGTGCGGGTTGGCGCGCCAGGCGCTGTCGATGATGCGGCTTGCCTTGCGCAAGTGACCGCCCTCGGCCAACAGCCGGCCGGCGAGCGCGGCCGCCGGCACCAGATCCGGAGCGAGCTTGTTGGCTTCGAGCGCAAATTCTTTCGCCGCGTCGCGGTCGTTGTCCTCCACCGCGAGCGCCCGCGCGGTGAGCAGCACGGCCCGCTGGCGCCGATACGTCGCTTTATCGAGCAAGCGCCTTTGTTGCTCGAGCAGATTGAGGGCGCCGGTCCAGTCGCCGTCGCGGCAGCGCGCTTCGAGCACGGCCGTGCCGGCCCAGCTCAATGACGGGGCGATGCGGGCGCCCTCTTCGGCGTAGGCGCGCGCGCTGCCGGCGTCGTTGCGGCGCTGCGCCTCGATGAACAGGCCGTGCAGCCCCAGCGCTTTGGTGTCGGGTTGCGCCGCCATTGTCCGGAACGCGCGCTCGGCCGCGTCGCGATCGCCGGCGAGTTGCGCGGCTTGCGCGCTCAATAACAGCGCTAGCGGTTCGCTGGGCGCGAGCCGCTGGACTTCGGCGGTGAATCGCTGTGCGGCGGCGACATCGCCGGCGCCGACCGCGATCAGGCCGCGCGAAATCGCTTCATAGGCGCGCACGCCGCGGCGATTGCGCAAAAGCCGCGCCAGCACAATCGGCGACCGCACGATCCAACGAATAAGGCCAAAAACGAAACTAAGAACGATGACCGCCGCCAGTATCGCGGCGCCGAGCACCAAGAGCGAGGTCTCGATGCGCAATCCTTGCCAGGTGACGATGACGTCGCCCGGCCGGTCGGCAATAAGCGCGACGCCATAGGCGATCGCGCCGACCAGGATGAGATAAAGCGAGACACGGATCATCGGGCGCTCGATTGGGCGAGCGCCGCGAGCGCATCGGCGGCAATCTGCCTGCTCGCTGCAAGGGCAGCCTCGCGCGCGGCGGCTTTTTTACTCCATGCCGTGGCGAGCGGCTTTGCCGCATCCGGCAGCGCGTTGATGTCGGCGAGCGCGGCACCGATATCGGCATGCGCCGCATCGAGTCGGATCCGACCGACCACTGCCTGCGGATCGTTTCCTGCCGGCGCATTGAGCGGCGTTATGCGTACCAGTTTTTGCGCATTGCTTTTGAGCCGTTCCACGAAGCTCGTGTCGCCGGACTGCGGCTCGGATGCCTCCTGCAGCGCCGGAACGAGCGCCGCCAATTCGCGCGCCAGTGTGCCGGCGCTCGAAACGCCGCCCGCAGCGAAAGGTTCAATCGCCGCGGTCGCTTTCTGATCGACGCCGAGCGCTTGCACCGCGTTCAATTCGGCTTGGTAGGGCGCGCCGCGTTCAATCGCCGCGCGCAATGCCTCGGCGGCGATGGTCAGCCGTGCCGAGCGGTCATTCGCGCCGGAAGACGCCAACGGCGCGGTCGCGGCGGCGAGTCCCTTGACTGCGCTTTCCAAGGCCATGATCCGGCTCGCGAGCGCGTCGATATCTTTGTGGCGTACTTGGTCTTTGCTTGTCGCTTCGCTGGCGTTCTTCGCCGTCTCGGCGGCATTGAGCGCGGTGTCGGCCTGTTTGGCGGCGCTTTGACTCGTCGCCGCAATGTCATCGACGCGGCGGGTCAGCGCGGCGAGGTTGTCGGCGAGCGCTTTGGTTTGTGCCGCGAGTTCGGCAATGCGGCTGCTAAGCGCTGGATCGCTGCGTTGGGCTTCGATCGCGCGCTCGATTTTGTCGAGCCGCGCGGTCAAATCCGGCGCCGGGCTGTTCTGCACGGCGGCGGGTAAGGGTGGGGGCGGCGGATTCGGCGCCGACGGCGCGGCGGGCGCTGACGTATCC
>JBAQBC010000321.1:0-4943 GCA_049286035.1 Xanthobacteraceae bacterium | reverse complement strand
GCAGTCGTCCGGCGATGCGCGGCGTGCCGCGGGCGCGGCGCGCAATCTCGTTGGCGCCGTCTGCAGTGAGCCCGATGCCGAGCACGCGGGCGCCGCGATTGACGATCTCTTCAAGCTCGGCCTCGGTGTAAAAGTTGAGCCGCACCGGGATGCCGAAGCGGTCGCGCAGCGGATTGGTCAGAAGGCCGGCGCGTGTCGTCGCGCCGACGAGCGTGAATGGCGCCAGATCGATCTTCACCGAGCGCGCCGCCGGTCCTTCGCCGATAATCAGATCGAGCTGAAAATCCTCCATAGCGGGATAGAGGATTTCCTCGACCGCGGGATTGAGCCGATGAATTTCGTCGATGAACAGCACGTCGCGCGCTTCGAGATTGGTCAGGAGCGCGGCGAGGTCGCCGGCTTTGGCGATGACCGGTCCCGAAGTGGCGCGGAAATTGACCCCGAGTTCGCGCGACACAATCTGCGCCAGCGTCGTCTTGCCGAGGCCGGGCGGTCCGACAAACAGGACATGATCGAGCGCCTCGCGGCGCGCCCGCGCCGCCTGGATGAAGACGGCGAGATTGGCGCAAGCCTGGCGCTGGCCGATGAATTCGGAAAGCCGCTGCGGCCGCAAACTCGCTTCCGCGGCGTCTTCGTCGCGGCGCTCGGCCGAAATGAGCTTGCGTTCGGGATTGCCGTTCACCGTTCCGGCCCCCGCGTATATTTGTTCGGCAATAGTTCGGCGATCGGCACGATCGACGGCGATTTGCCGTTCGGCACGATCACGCGCGCATTCGGATCATAATCGAAAATCAATTCGCGGCACGCACCGCACGGCGACACCACGACGATCGTCTGATCGTCCTCTTCGGGCGCTGGATGGCGGACCGCGACGATAGTGTCGATTCCGGCATCGCCCAGATCGACCACGGCCTGGCCGAGCGCGACCGCTTCGGCGCAGACCGCCATGCGGCCGAGATAAGCGTCAAGATTGACGCCAGTGAAGATTTTTCCCGAGCGGGTGCGCAATGCCGCCCCGACCTCCTGCCAGTCGCCGCGATAGCGGCGTTTGATCGTCGCCCGCGCCGCCGCGATCAGCTCCTGATCGGCTTTGCCGAGCTTCACGTCGTCCTTCACTTCGCCAGTTCCCTCAATCCCAATCGTATCAGCGTCGTCGTTTCGGCGCCTTCCCCGGCGCTGCGCGCCGCGGCGGCGATCGCAGCGGCCGCTTGCGCCTGCGCATAGCCGAGATTGACGAGCGCGGAGACCGCGTCGGTCACCGGCGCCGGCGCGCGTTTGTCGTCGAGCGCGCCCGTTAGCCGCACCAGCGCCGGATCGACATCGGTATAAGCCGGCGCCTTGTCCTTGAGTTCGGTAACAATGCGCTCGGCAACTTTGGGACCGACGCCCGGTGTGCGCGCCACCATGGCTTTATCGCGCATCGCGATGGCGGAAGCGAGTTCGCTCGGCTTGAGAGTCCCGAGTACCGAGAGCGCGACCTTGGCGCCGACCCCTTGAACCGTCTGCAGGAGCCGAAACCATTCGCGCTCGATCTCGGTGACAAAACCGAACAGCCTGATCTGATCTTCACGCACATGCGTTTCGATCGAGAGCGTGGCGGGCTGACCGACGCCCGACAATTCCTGCAGCGTGCGCGCCGAGCAATGCACCTCGTAGCCGACGCCGCCGACGTCAACGATGACGTAATCCTCGCCGTAGGAGTCGATCAGTCCCTTGAGCTTGCCGATCATGATCCGAACCGAAGCGACAGCGCGTCATTCCGGAGCCGAGCCAACGGGTCCAGCCCTCTGGGCCGTCCCGGAATGACGAGATGTGACACGCCCCTCATACCGCCGCCACCCTCAGCACCACGCTCTGTCGATGATGCGCATGCGTCACGGCGACCGCGAGCGCGTCTGCGGCGTCGTGCGAAGCCGGATCGGCTTTCGGCAATAACACGCCGATCATCATCCGCACTTGCGCCTTGTCGCCATGGCCGGCGCCAACGATGCTCTTCTTCACCAGGTTCGGCGCATATTCGGCGACCGGCACGCCGGCTTTGGCCGGCACGACCATGGCGATCCCGCGCGCCTGGCCGAGCTTTAACGTGGCCGTGGCGTCCTTGTTGACGAACGTCGCTTCGACTGCCGCCTCGTCCGGCCGGTATTGGTCGAGGATGCGCATCAAGCCGTCATGGATCGCCAACAGCCGCACCGCGAGTGCAGCACGATCGTCCGTCAGCACCGAGCCGCAGCCGAGGAAGCCGAGCCGATTGCCGGCGATCTCGACCACGCCCCAGCCGGTGCGGCGGAGCCCCGGGTCGATGCCGAGAATGCGAATCGGGCGGGTCATGCCCCTTGATTCATAGCATGACGGGCGACCGAATATCGGCCGTTACGGAAGCGCCTGCGCACAAAAGCTAAAGCAAAACGGCGACCAAAAACGGGGTAATTCCGTATTAGGCGCTCATGCGGTTCACGAGCGCGTCCGACACCTCGAAATTGGCATAGACATTCTGGACATCGTCGTGCTCGTTCAAGTTCTCAATTAACTTCAACAGCCTTTCGCCCTGCTCGTCGTCCACGGCGACCGTGTTTTGCGGGCGCCAGGCGAGCGAAGCCTTGCGCGGTTCGCCGAATTTCGCTTCGAGCGCCTTGGCGACCAAACCGAAGCGGTCCTGCGCCACGTAAATCTCGTGGCCCTCCGCGTTGGAGACGACGTCATCGGCGCCGGCCTCGAGCGCCACTTCGAACATCGCTTCCGGGTTCGCCGCCTTGGCGTCATACTCGATCACCCCGACGTGGTCGAACATGAAAGACACCGCGCCGGTTTCGGCAAGATTGCCGCCGCTCTTGGTGAAGGTCGAACGCACTTCGCCAGCGGTGCGATTGCGATTGTCGGTCAGGACTTCGACGATGACCGCGACTCCGCCGGGTCCGTAGCCTTCGTAGCGGATCTGTTCGTAGTTCTCGCCCTCGCCGCCGGTCGCCTTCTTAATCGCCCGCTCGATGTTGTCCTTGGGCATGTTCTCGGCGCGCGCGGCGATGATCGCGGCGCGAAGCCGCGGGTTCATTCCCGGATCGGGCAGGCCGAGTTTGGCCGAAACCGTGATTTCGCGAGCGAGCTTGCCAAACAGCTTCGACTTGGCCGCATCCTGCCGGCCCTTGCGATGCATGATGTTCTTGTATTGCGAATGTCCGGCCATCCGTAGTTCCTTGGCGCGTTCCTGGAGCAATAATGCGGGGGTATTTTCTGTTTATTAGGGTGAGCCGGCGCGCAGTTCAAGGAAGACGTCCGACTGCTTTTGGGCTGTTGCGCCCGCTCAATCCCAAAATATCGGCCGCGCTGCTTCCAGGACGCCGCCGAGCCGCACCGGCGCGACACGGGCCGCAAACCCACTGGCCGGATCGGTATCCACGGCGATGGCGCACAGTGTCGCCGGCCCGCTCGCCGGCTCGAACCGCGCCGAGGAAATGCGCCGCAGGAAGCGCTGCAGCGGCTCCTCCTTGTTCATGCCAATGATGGAGTTGAAATCGCCGGTCATGCCGACATCGGTGATGTAGGCTGTGCCCCCGGGCAGGATGCGCAGATCCGCCGTCGGCACATGCGTATGCGTGCCGACCACAAGGCTCGCTCGACCGTCGCAGAAATAACCCATCGCCTGCTTTTCGCTCGTCGCCTCGCCGTGAAAATCTAAAATCACCGCATCGGCGCCGCGGCCGAGCGGACAAGCGGCGAGCTCACGCTCGACTGCGGCAAAGGGGTCTTCGAGCGGGTCCATGAAGATGCGCGCCATGGCATTGACGATCAGCGCGCGCCCTCCGTTCTTTGTCTCGATCAGCGCCGCGCCGCGCCCCGGCGTGCCCGCCGGATAATTGATCGGGCGGATGAGCCGCGGCGCCCGCTCGATGAAAACCAGCGCCTCTTTTTGATCCCAGGCGTGATTGCCGAGCGTGACCGCGTCGATGCCGCAATCGATGAGTTCGCGATAGATCGTCTCGGTGATGCCGAAGCCGCCGGCTGAATTCTCGCCATTGGCGACGACGAGATCGAGCTTCCAATCGCGCACGAGATTGGGCAGGCGTTCGTAAACCACCGCGCGCCCGCTGCGTCCGACAATATCGCCGATGAAAAGGATCCGCATGCTCAGGCGTTCCGCAAATCGATCGTCTCGTTTTCGGTTAGCACAAGATCGAGCTGCGCGTCGAAGGCAGTTCTCGGCACGGTTTCGACTTCCTGAGCGGCGAGAGCAATCCCGATCGCGGCAATCGGCTTGCTCGCCCGCAGCTGCGCGATCGTCAAATCGTAGTAACCGGCGCCGTAGCCGATCCGATGGCCGCTGCGATCGAATGCAAGGAGCGGCACCAAAAGAATATCGGGTTGCACTTCCGGCGCGCCGGGTCCCGGCTCGCGGATGCCCCAAACGCCGGGGACAAGCGGCTCGCCCCATTGCCAGCTCCGCATGATCAGCGGCTTGCCGCGGCCGGCGACAACCGGCAGCGCAAGTCTTGCACCGGCATCGACGAGCTTGCGCATGAGCGCCAGCGGACTGATTTCACTTTTCAGCGGCATGAAGCCAGACACGACCATGCCCGGAGCGATGACAAGGGGAAACGCGCGCGCTGCGATCGCTTCGGCGGCTGATTTACGCATCTCCGCGGGCACGGCATCGCGGCGCGCTTGCCCGGCGCGTCGCAGTTGGGCTTTGGCTTGCGAATTAGTATCCATACTGTTTCCCACTACCACAGCGGTGCACCGCGACTGCGCTGCACCGCATCCAGGAAATGCTTTTGCGGGATTCGAAAGAGTGCGGAGCCGCGCTGGCCGTCGGAGCGCTCGATCCCGGGTCCCCTACCTAAGTAGGTGGGCGCCATATGTCCGAGCCCACGAGCCCGGTCAGGGACAGCTCCCTTAAGGATCGATAAGGCCCCGGGGATTATGGCTCCTAACGCGCCGCGCAGCCC
>JBAQBC010000320.1:0-2548 GCA_049286035.1 Xanthobacteraceae bacterium | reverse complement strand
TCGGCTTTCTGCCGGCCTTGCTGGTGATCGCTCTGGCGGAAGGGCTGGCGCTGCGCTCGGCGGTCGTGTACGGCGTCATCGGCGCGGCGCTGTCGCTCGCCATGGCCTATGGCCTCGATTTTGCCGGTTATATCGCCTCGCCCGACGGCGATCTCGCCCGCAATCGTGAGGTCTTTGCCGCCGCGGGAATTGCCGGCGGGCTCGTCTATTGGCTCATCGCCGGCCGCCGGGCGGGCAGATGGAAATGAGCACCTGGAAATGAGCACCTGGAAATGAGCACCTGGAAATGAGAGCGTGAGTTAAGAGCATGACGCGTGCCGCGCTGATCACGGCGCTTGCCATCGGCTTTGTGTTCGGGCTCCTCTGCGCGGTCGATCCGCAGCTCGATCTCGACCTCGCCGCACTCGGCTTCGACCCGGCGCGGCATTTGTTCGTCGTCAATGCGCAGGGTTGGGTGCAGCACACGCGCACAGCGGCGCGGATCCTCATCGCGTTATTGGCGCTGCCGGCGTTTCTCGCCATTGTCCTGAAATTGATCTGGCCGCATCGGCCTATGCTGATCGAGGCGCGCGCCGCGCTGTTTTTGATCGCGACTTTGGCGCTGGGCCCCGGGGTTTTGACCAATCTGGTTTTGAAAGACCATTGGGGGCGGCCACGGCCGATCGACGTACAGCAATTCGGCGGCGACTTTCGTTTCGAGCCATGGTGGAATCCGCGCGGCGATTGCCCGAACAACTGCTCCTTTGTCGCTGGCGAGCCGTCCGGCGCGTTCTGGACGCTGGCGCCGGCGGCGCTGGCGCCGCCGGCGTTGCAGGCCGTCGCCTATGGCGCGGCGCTTACGTTTGGCGTAGCGCTCGGTGCCTTCCGCATGGCCGCCGGCGCGCATTTTTTCTCCGACGTCGTCTTTGCCGGCGCGCTGATGTACCTCGTGATCTGGACCGCGCACGGGCTGATCTATCGCTGGCCGGCCACCCGGCTGGATGAGAAGGCGCTGGAGGATTGGATCGGCCATAAGGGCGAGTGGTTGTCCGGTCTAGCCGGGCGGCTCGCCGGGCGATGGAAAAAAGCCTCCTGATGAGACAGTGCTTGCGCGCGAGCGGCCGGCGCCTATAGTCCGCGCGCGTTGGGCGGCCAACTTTAAATGGCGTTAACTTTATCGGTTTTCCCATGCCCGCGGACGGCGTGAGCAAGAAAGACGTGCGAAAAGTCGTGCTGGCTTATTCCGGCGGACTGGACACGTCGATCATTCTTAAATGGCTGCAGACGACCTATGGCTGCGAGGTCGTCACCTTTACCGCCGATCTCGGTCAGGGCGATGAGCTCGAACCGGCGCGGCAGAAAGCGCTGACGCTGGGCATAAAGCCGCAAAACATCTTCATCGAAGACCTGCGCGAAGAGTTCGTGCGCGACTACGTGTTCCCGATGTTCCGGGCCAATGCGCTCTACGAGGGCCAATATCTGCTCGGCACCTCGATTGCCCGGCCGCTCATCGCCAAACGGCAAATCGAGATCGCCGAGAAGGTGGGCGCCGATGCGGTTGCTCACGGTGCGACCGGCAAGGGCAACGATCAGGTGCGCTTCGAGCTGTCCTATTACGCGCTCAAGCCCGACATCACGGTCATCGCGCCATGGCGTGAATGGGATTTCAAGTCGCGCGAGGCGCTGATCGCCTTCGCCGAGAAAAATCAAATCCCGATCGCTAAAGACAAACGCGGCGAAGCGCCGTTTTCGACCGACGCCAATCTGTTGCACACCTCGTCCGAAGGCAAAGTGCTCGAGGATCCGGCGGGCGAAGTCCCCGGCTATGTCTATTCGCGCACTGAGGATCCGGAGCAGGCGCCGGAGCGGCCAGCTTACATCGCGATCGATTTCGAGCGCGGCGATCCGGTCGCCGTCGACGGCAAGACATTAAAGCCCGCCGAATTGCTGGGAGAGCTCAACGCACATGGTCGCGCCCATGGCATCGGCCGGCTTGATCTTGTTGAAAATCGTTTCGTCGGCATGAAATCGCGCGGCATGTACGAGACGCCGGGCGGCACCATTCTGCTTGCCGCGCATCGCGGCATCGAATCAATCACGCTCGATCGCGGCGCGGCGCATCTTAAGGATGAGCTGATGCCGAAATATGCCGAAGCGATCTATTACGGCTTCTGGTTTTCGCCGGAGCGCGAAATGCTCCAGGCGGCGATCGATACGAGCCAGGAATTCGTCACCGGCCGCGTGCGGTTGAAACTGTACAAGGGCAATGTCGGGGTGGTCGGCCGCGAGAGCAAATATTCGCTGTACGATCAAGACCTCGTCACCTTTGAGGACGGCAAGGTCGCCTACGATCAGCGCGACGCCGAAGGCTTCATCCGGCTCAACGCCTTGCGGCTGCGCACGCTGGCGCAGCGGCGAAGGAAGTTGAAGCTGTGACTTAATGGACGCTCATTTTTCGCGTCATGCCCGCCCGGCCATGACGCACGATATAGATAACGGCGTCGGAAGCTCCCTACACCCGCCGCTCGACCAGCATGCGCTTGATCTCGGCGATGGCTTTCGCCGGATT
>JBAQBC010000319.1:0-2353 GCA_049286035.1 Xanthobacteraceae bacterium | reverse complement strand
GGCTTCGGCACATCGGCAAAGACGGGTTGCGGCTTCGGCGCATCGGCAAAAACCGGCTGCGCCTTTTGCTCGTGTTTTGTCTGATCGTGTCTGATCTGCTCGTGTTTTATTTGGTCGTGTTTTGACGCTTCCTCGTTAGCGAATGCCAATTGGGATGATTTAGCTTCCTTCGGCGGAGCTAGCTTGGCAAGGAGGGAAGGTTTGGTCGGCTTCGCCTGCGCGGTCTGCAAACTATCCAGTGCAACCAGCCGCGCGAGTTCGTTTTTCACCACTGTGTGAAATTGTGCGTTGAACTGCGCACCCGGATGGGTGTCGTTATTGACGATGTATTCGATATTGGGAGCTTCAAGCTTCTGTGAACCCATCCCGCCAAAAGTCATCCACGGATTCGGGTTATAAATTTCAATTATTTTGCCCACCTTGCCGGTCAGACCGTCTTGCGTCGTGAGCATGGACGGCTGCAGCGCGATAATCGTATCAACGTAGCCGGTATTGTTCGCTACCAAAATTGCGTTGTTCGCGCCGAGGCTATAGCCGACGATCAGGATATGCGTTCCTTTGGGTTGACGATTGATGTCGTCAACCAGGGCCTTCCATGACTGATGCAGATATGTCGCCACCTCGACATCGGGCATCGCTTTCAGTTCGCCGGCCAATTCCACAAGTCCAATCGCCGCCATTGGCCCGAGGAATGGGTACAGCACGCCGACGAACGTCTTCGCCCATACCGGCGAGGCGACCAGCGAGCAGCACAAAGCAAGCGCGATTGAACGTTTCTTCACCTGCGCCATCCCCCAGCGCTGGCAGGTCGGAATTGACCGGGTCGGACCCGAGCCCTGGGCAATCATAGCCCGTTTCCCCGGTCCAGGCGAGCATTCACACCCGCAAATGTGGCGCGCTTGCGACGCCAATAAGGAGGTTAACGAGGCGAGGACGGCGCAATTTGGGTTGAAACGGACCGGCGCCGGGGCTGGCTGTGGAAATAGTGTCAAAGTGACGGCACGCGCGATGCCGGCCGCGAAGCCGTCACATTCAAAGCCGCGTATGCGCTGTGGTGGAGAATCGGTATCGGGGACGCAAACATGAACATAGCCAGGCCGCTCGGCACAGCCGAGATTGAGAAATCGTTGGAAGTCGAGATTAGTGGAAATATTCACGAATTGGCGCGCGGTAGCACCGCCGTGTTTCGGCAAGGCGAGGCGAGTGACGCCG
Organism: Xanthobacteraceae bacterium; assembly: GCA_049286035.1. Taxonomy (GTDB): domain Bacteria; phylum Pseudomonadota; class Alphaproteobacteria; order Rhizobiales; family Xanthobacteraceae; genus BOG-931. The sequence continues at coordinate 1,141 of JBAQBC010000319.1, read as the reverse complement.
AAACATCGACCGACAACCTTGCTGGGCTATTGCGCCGGGTGGCGGAAGCATCGACGCGCGAAGTCGACAGCCTGATCGGCGACCTGCAGGCGCTGCGAAGAAAGCTGAACACCGACGGCAATCGCATTCAACGCGAGATTGCGGAATACGCGGAGCTCAGTCAGCAGGTCATGCAGCTGGCCAACATCATCTCCGAAAGCGTGAAAAAGCTCCCGACAGTTCCGGGACTCAATCGTTAGCTTTCAGCTGCTGGGGTAATTTATCGCCTCGGCGCGAAGCCGAACGCGCGCTCGAAGCGCTCGGTGTAAGCCGGCCAGACTTGCGGATTGACGATGCGCGTCACCGGCTTGCCGTCGAGCGCATCAAGCATCTGCTCGGCGGCGATGCGGCCCATATTGGCGCGGGCTTCGCGGGTGACGCCAGCGGTATGCGCCGTGACAATGACGTTGTCGAATTTCAATAACGGATGCGCGGCCGGCGGCGGCTCCTTGCCCCAGACGTCGAGTCCGGCGCCGGCGATTTTCTTCTCCCGCAGCGCCGCTTCGAGCGCCGCCTCGTCGTGAATGAAGCCACGCGCGGTGGTGATGAAATAAGCAGTCGGCTTCATCAGTGCATATTCGCCGGCGCCGATCATGCCGCGCGTTTCTTCGGTCAGCGGGCAATTGATCGAGACGAAGTCGGCGCTGCGCAGTAGTTCGCCGAGTTCGACCTTGCGCGCGCCGCGCTTGTGCGTTTCCTCGCCGTCGACGTAAGGGTCGCAAGCGAGGATTTCCATGCGGAACAGGCCGCGGCAGAGTTCGGCGACGCGCCGGCCGACATTGCCGATGCCAATAATGCCGATGGTCTTGCCATGCGCCTCGCGGCCGATGAAGTCGCCGCGGTCGGTCAGCGTGCCGGCGCGCAACGCGCGGTCGCATTCGACCACGCGCTTGACCAGCGATAGCAGCATGCCGAGCACGTGTTCGGCAACCGATTCCGCGTTGCCGCCGGCCTGGTTGACGACCAGGACGCCGTGCTCGGTGCAGGCCTTCACATCGACGGTGTCGTAACCGGCGCCGTTGGTCGAGACGATCAGCAGGTTCGGCGTGTGCTGGAGGAGCTCGGCGCCGGCATGGTAGTGCCGCGCGAGTTCGTCGCGGGT
>JBAQBC010000318.1:0-2992 GCA_049286035.1 Xanthobacteraceae bacterium | reverse complement strand
GAAGCGCTCCACGCCGCAGAATATCGTGATCGGCGGCGCTGCCGGCGCTCTCCCACCCGTAATTGGCTGGGCGGCCGCAACGGGGGAAATCGCGCTCGAGCCGTTCGTCTTGTTCCTTATCATCTTTGTGTGGACGCCGCCCCATTTCTGGGCGTTGTCGCTTAATCGCGCCGATGAATATGCTCGCGCCGGCCTCCCTATGCTGCCAGTGGTTGCCGGAAGGATTGCAACAACACGGCAGATCCTGATCTACAGCGTCCTTCTGCTGCCAATTTCGCTGTTGCCGTGCGCCTTAGGATTTGGCAGCCTGCTCTTTGGAACGATCGCGGTTAGCTGCGGAGCGATCTTCGTGGCGCTCGCTTTCCGATTGCACAGAAGTAAGGGGACGGATCGGCGTGCCGCCCAGCGCCTCTTCGCGTTCTCCATTCTCTACCTGTTCGTGCTGTTCGCAGCGCTTTTATTGAGCAACCTCGGAAATCGCTGGTCATCTACGCTCCCGCCACACGCTGAGCCCAGTTTCACTTCATCCTCACAAGGCGAAAGGCCGGTAGGGCTGATCGATAATGTGCGCAATTCAATCATTTCGTAGATGAGATCTAATATGCGCCACGCTGTACATGCCGTTGTCTTGGTCGGCGCCGCGTTGCTTCTCGCATCCTGTCAGGGCGTGTTGGATCCGCAGGGGCCGATCGCGTCCGCGGAGCGGCTTCTCTTGATCAATTCGACGGCAATCATGCTCGTCGTCGTGATCCCCGTAATCGTGGCTACTTTAGCGTTCGCCTGGTGGTATCGCGCATCCAACACGTACGCGACCCGCAGCCCCGACGAGTCCTATGAAGGTCGCGTGGAGTTCGTCGTGTGGTCGATCCCGGCGCTGACCGTGATCTTGCTGGGCGGCGTCATCTGGATTGGTTCCCACCAGCTCGATCCGCGGGCGCCGATTTCGGGGAAATCCGATCCGCTGCGCGTGGACGTCGTGGCGCTCGATTGGAAATGGCTGTTCATCTACCCCGATCAGGGTGTCGCCGCCGTCAATCAGCTAGTCATCCCAGCCGGAACGCCCGTCGAATTTCGGCTCACCTCGGCGACGGTGATGAATTCGTTCTTCGTACCGCAGCTCGGCAGCCAGATCTACGCGATGGGCGGCATGATCACTCATCTCCACCTTCTCGCTGACGACCCCGGCGAGTTTCCCGGCTTTTCGGCAAATTTCAGCGGCGACGGTTTTTCCGGGATGCGGTTCGTCGTCAAGTCGGTGCCAACCGGCGATTTCAATGCTTGGCTCGCGCAGGCGCGCGGCAGCGGATCCGGCCTCGACGATGCCGGCTATGCCGAACTGGCAAAGCCGAGCCAAGACGTACCGGCTACAACCTATCGCTCGGTAGACCCGAAGCTGTTCGAGCGCATCCTCGAACAGACGACGGGTTCCGGGCACGCGGCTAGCGGCGGCGCCTGGTGTCCGCCAGTGAATCAGGCGGGAGGTTGACATGCTGGGAAAGCTGACCTGGGCGGCAATTCCGTTCAACGAGCCGCTTCCTCTCATCAGCATGGCAGTGATCCTCATCGGCATTCTTGCAGTGCTCGCGCTCGTCACCGTAAAGGGGTGGTGGCCCTATCTGTGGCGCGAATGGATCACCAGCGTCGACCACAAACGCATTGGCGTCATGTACGTAGTGCTCGGCCTGGTCATGCTGCTGCGCGGTTATTCGGACGCGATTATGATGCGCACACAGCAAGCGATCGCAATCGGCAGTGCCCAGGGATACCTGCCGCCCGATCACTACGACCAGATCTTTTCGGCGCACGGCACGATCATGATCTTTTTCGTGGCGATGCCGCTCGTCATTGGGCTGATGAACTTTGCCGTGCCGTTGCAGCTCGGCGTGCGCGATGTCGCCTTTCCCGTGCTCAATTCAGTCAGCTTCTGGCTCACCGCAACCGGCGCTTTGCTGATCAACCTGTCGCTCGTCATCGGCAATTTCGCCCGCACTGGCTGGATGGGCTACCCGCCGCTCTCCGAGCTCGCCTTTTCGCCCGATGTCGGCGTCGATTACTACCTCTGGTCATTGCAGATTTCGGGCATCGGCACCTTACTGACCGGCATCAATTTCGTGACGACGATCCTCAAATTGCGTGCGCCAGGCATGACCTATTTCCGCATGCCGGTGTTCTGCTGGACCGCACTGGCCTCAAGTATGCTGATCGTTGTCGCATTCCCGGTCCTGACCGCGACCTTCATGATGCTGCTGCTCGATCGCTACCTCGGCATGCATTTCTTTACCAACGATGCCGGCGGCAACCAGATGATGTACGTCAATCTGTTCTGGGCCTGGGGTCATCCCGAAGTCTACATATTGATCCTGCCGGCCTTCGGCATCTTTTCCGAAGTGGTCGCGACTTTTTCCGGCAAGGGGCTATTCAGCTACCGCTCGATGGTTTGGGCGACGCTGGCGATTTGTGTCCTCTCGTTCATGGTCTGGCTGCATCACTTCTTCACCATGGGCGCGGGCGCCGACGTCAATGCTTTCTTCGGGATCATGTCGTCGATCATCGCGGTGCCGACCGGCGTCAAAGTCTTCAACTGGCTGTTCACGATGTTCCGCGGCCGGATCGTATTTCACACGCCGATGCTGTTTGCCGTCGGCTTCATCATCACCTTTGTCATCGGCGGCCTGACCGGCGTATTGCTGGCGGTGCCGCCGGTCGATTTCGTGGTTCACAACAGCGCTTTCCTGGTCGCCCATTTTCATAATGTCATTATTGGCGGCGTCCTGTTCGGCATCCTGGCGGGCATCAACTATTGGTTCCCGAAAGCGTTCGGGTTCACGCTCGACGAACGCTTCGGCCACGCCAGCTTCTGGTGCTGGCTCATCGGCTTTTATCTCGCCTTCATGCCTCTCTACGCGCTGGGGCTGATGGGCATGACCCGCCGCCTGCAGCACATTCCCGATCCGAGCTGGCGGCCGTTGCTGCTGGTCGCGGAGGTCGGCGC
>JBAQBC010000317.1:0-1927 GCA_049286035.1 Xanthobacteraceae bacterium | reverse complement strand
ATCCGTCGGCGTCGCGATAATCGATGACGATATTGCTGCCTTCGGCATAGCCGAGCTCCTTTAGCCCATCGCGGAATGCTCCGAACCGCCGAGTAGTAGCCGCAGAGGGCGGAATGTCTGCTGGAATCCCGATCCGCCACGGCTTCCGGTTTTGCTGCCCGTGCGCAAGAGAAGGCCACGTGGCGATCGCGCCGCCTATGAGGGTGATGAATTCGCGCCGCTTCATTCGATCACCTCGTCGGCGAGCGCGAGCAGGGTTGGCGGCACAGTAACGCCGAGCGCCTTTGCTGTCGTGAGATTGATGACAAGTTCGAACTTGGTTGGTTGCTCGACCGGAATGTCGGCGGGCTTCGCTCCTTTCAGTATCTTATCTACGATGTCGCCTGCACGCCGAAACATGTCCGGCGTGAATGCCCCGTATGACAGCAACCCGCCCGCTGCAAGGAAGTCACGGAAGGCGTGAATGGTCGGTAGACGCGCCCCGAGCGCAAGCGTGTTGATGCGAGCGTGGTTAGCGTTAACCAACGCGTCGGCGCACACGTACAGCGCCTGCGTCCCACTTTTCAGTGCACCGAACGCCGGCACAATATCTTCCGCGCGTCGGATTTCGAGTACATCGACTTCCAGCCCGATTTTCCTAGCCGCCGTCTGGACCTCTCCTATCTCGATCGTGGAGCCGGAATAGCCAACGTCGGCGATTACTGCCAATCGGTGAAGGTCGGGAAGCAGTTCACGCAAGATCTCGAGCCGTTTACCGGCAAGATCGGTTGACTGGACCGACAGACCGGTGACGTTGCCACCTGGTCGCGCCAGTGAAGCGACTAGGCCACTTCCAACTGGGTCCACTGCAATCCCAAAGACGATCGGGATCGTTGAGGTTGCCTGCTTGGCGGCGAGTACCGCGGTGCCCACCGTAACGATGACACTCACCTTGAGTCTCACAAACTCGGCGGCGATATCGCCGTATCGTTCAGGACGTCCCTCCGCCCAGCGATACTCGATCGCAACGGTTCGCCCCTCGACCCAACCCAGCTCACGCAATCTCTGGACAAATGCACTGGTCCATTGGCTCCAGTTCGCTGGCGTGCTCGCTCCCAGGAAACCAATTGTCGGTAGCTTTGCCTCCTGCGCCGTCGCCGGCCAAGCCGCCGCGCCAGCGACAAGTGTAATGAACTCGCGGCGCCTCATGCGGTCCCTCTAGCCTGAGGATCGCACCCTACCACATCGTTCTAGGAGTGCCGCCTTGTGCATCACAGCAAAATTGATCCGCCGATGTCTCACTTGGGTCATTCGCGACCGAGCCATTTCGTGCCAGTGCTGAACAATGTCCGCTATGCCTCCGATAGCGACCATTCAAGGTATGAGTCCGAATTGACGCTATGGGCCAAAAGCAGACATTCCCACTTTCGGCTTTCCGGCGATCGCTTGGCGATGATGTTGACGACCTTAAACGTCATCACTACTTCGCTGGCCTGATTGATTACCTCGACGAACGAGGTGACCGCGCCGCGATCAGGCTTTGATTTCGAGGGGATAGCTTTGAGCACGGTCACGCTCACTGACAGAGTGTCGCCTGGGCGCACCGGCTTGACCCAGCGTAACTCATCGCCACCGGGAGAGCCCAAGCTCGCCACCTTAGTAAGATAATGGTCGATAAATAGCCGCGTCATGAGGCCGGCGGTGTGCCATCCGCTGGCGATAAGGCCGCCGAAGGGGCCGCTCTTGGCCGCCTCGGGATCTGTATGAAGCGTCTGTGGGTCAAACTGTTTGGCGAAGGCGACTATCTCATCTGCCCCGACGGCGATAGTGCCAAAGCGGTGCACGTCGCCTTCAACATAATCCTCGAAGTACCGATCGGAGATCGGATGCAAAAATGGCATTCCGGCATCCATTGTCTAAACGCACGGCTGTCTCGTGCTAAGCCTAT
>JBAQBC010000316.1:0-6811 GCA_049286035.1 Xanthobacteraceae bacterium | reverse complement strand
TGGTTGCGGGGGTAGGATTTGAACCTACGACCTTCAGGTTATGAGCCTGACGAGCTACCGGGCTGCTCCACCCCGCGGCAAATGCCTGATTTTCCTGGTGGTGATGTAGCAAGCGCCCCCCAAGAAGGGAAGTGCGCAACGCACATATTTAGCCTTATTATAGGGGCAAGCTCGAACTTTCATCCTGCCATGCACGGCCCCGCAGAACCAGCATCCGACCAGACGCCCGCATTGCAGCCCGATGCCGCAATCGGCCCCGCTTTGCGCGCCATCGCCGGCAGCATCCTGGCGAAAGCGCGCCAAGTGCTGACCGATCCGGAACGCACGAACCAGGCGGCGGTGCATGATTTCCGCCGCGCCATGAAGCAGTGGCGCGCGCTGATGCGGCTTTTGGAACCGTTCATCCCGGATGCCGACCGCTGGCGGCGCGAAGCGCGCGACCATGCCCGCTCGCTCGCCCATGCTCGCGACGGCGCCGCCGCGCTCAACGCCTTCGACGGCCTGGGCGAAAAGGGCATTTTGCTACTGTCCACGCGGTCCAATGCGACGGTGCGTGGCCGCATCGAGGCGTTGCGCGGCAACGAGGAACAGGCCGTGCTCACGCCGGCCTTGCGCGAGACCATTCTCGCATGGCTCGATGCGGCATCGGCCGCGGTCGAAACATGGCCGCTCGATCCGTTCGACTTTTCCGCCATCGCGGCGCAGCTCGCCGACAGCTATCGCAGCGCCCGGCGGCGCGTTCCTGCCGACTGGGCGGCGGCCGATGCGGTCGATCTGCACGCGCTGCGCCAGCGCGTCGTCGAGCTGCGCTACCAGATGGAGTTGGTCGAGCCGCTCTGGCCGCGCTTCGGCCGGATGTGGACCGATGAGGCCGAGCGCCTGCGCGAACGGCTCGGCCGCTGCCAGGATCTCGAAGTGCTCCGGGGGCTCACCGCGCCGCATCAGCTGCTGGCGCATTGGCGCTCGCGGCTCACGCCGGCCTGCGCCGAACGCTCCGCTGCCTTGGCGCAGCGCGCCTCGCGTATCGCGCATCGGCTGTTCGCCGAGAAGCCCAAGGCGTTCCGGCGTCGCCTTGAAGCGCTGTGGGAGCGGGGGCGGTAGCGCGAATTAACGTCGTCATTGCCCAACCGGCGCGGTGCGCGTGCTCACGCCGAGATAAATCTCCTGAACCTGCGCGTCGCCCTGCAACTGCGCGGCCGGACCTTCCAGCGCGACGCGGCCGGTCTGCAGCACATAGCCGTAATCGGCGATGCCGAGCGCCAGCGGAATCGATTGTTCGGCCAGAAGCAGCGTAAGTCCGTCGCGGTGCAGCGCCTTGAGCGTGTCGTACAGCGACTCGACGACAGTCGGCGCCAGGCCCAGGCTCGGCTCGTCGAGCATCAGCAATTGCGGCTCGCTCATCAGCGCGCGGCCGAGCGCCAGCATTTGCCGCTCGCCGCCCGAGAGCGTGCCGGCGGACTGGCGGCGGCGCTCGGCCAGCCGCGGAAATAAAGTATAAACGCGCTCGAACAGCGCATCGATGCGGGTGCGGTCGTGCAACGCGGTGGCGCCGAGCCGCAAATTCTGTTCCACGCTCTGGCCGACGAACAGCCGCCAGCCTTCCGGCGAGAGCGCCAATCCTTTGCTCACGATCGCGTAGGCGGCCTGGCCCGATATCTCTGCGCCTTGCCAGACAATCCGACCGCGTGAAGCGCGAACCAGTCCGGCAATGGCGTTGAGCGTCGTCGTCTTGCCGGCGCCGTTGGAGCCGAGCAAGGCAACGATGCGGCCGCGTTCGACGCGCAGCGAAACATCGGCGACGCCGATGAGATCGCCATACCGCACTTCGAGGTGTTCGACGCTGAGCTCGGCCATTCGTACTCCTCATGCCCCCGACCTACCCTCCCCCGCTTGCGGGGGAGGGATTGGGAGGGGGCGGCCGATGTCGGCGTCCGAGATAGGCTTCGATCACGGCCGGTTCGCGCACCACCGAGTCGGGCGTGCCGCTGGCAATGACGTGACCCTGATTGAAAACCAGGACATGCCGGGTCAGCGTCATGATCACTTCCATGATGTGCTCGACGATGACGATGGTGACGCCGCTTTGGTGAACGCGGCGCACCAGCGCAATGGCATCCTGCAATTCGGTCGGGGTCAGTCCGGCAAGCGATTCGTCGAGCAGCAACAGCCGCGGCTCGGTGGCGAGCGCGCGCGCGATTTCCAGGCGCTTGCGGCCCGGCGTGCCGAGCGAGCGCCCCGGCTGCTCGGCGCGCAAGCCGGTGAGTTCAAGGACGGCGCGCGCTTTGTCGCGCGCGTCGTTGCGGTGCGGATGGCGCAGGAAGGCGCCGACCATCACATTGTGGATGACGCTCATATCGGCAAATGTGGTCGGCACCTGAAAGGTGCGGCCGATGCCGGCGCGCGCATGCGCTTCCGGCGACGCGCGCGTGAGGTCCTGGCCGTCGAAGACGATTCGCCCACCGCTCGGCATGGTCTCGCCGGCAAGGCAATTGAAAAAGGTCGACTTGCCGGCGCCGTTCGGACCGATCAGCCCGATGATGTCACCCTCGTTGACGGCGAGATCGGCGCCGGCCACGGCGCGAAACTCGCCGAAATTCTTCGACACATTGGTCGCGTCCAGAAGTTTGCTGCCGTCAGGCATGGAGCCGTTTCCGCAAAGTGTCGCGAAGAAGTGGAGATACCCGCTGCCACAAATCGAACAAGCCGCCCGGCTCGAACCGCGCAATCAGCACGATAATTCCGCCGTAGAGGATGTAGGTCAGTCCCGAGCCACCGCCGCCGAACCAGGTATTGGTCGCGCTCTGCAGCGGGATCAGGATCAACGCGCCGACCAGCGGCCCGAACAGCGTTCCGGCGCCGCCGAGCGCCGCGATGATGACCATCTGCACCGAGATGAGGATGCCGAAAGCGCTGTCGGGATCGATGAAGCCGGTCTTGATCACATAGAGCGAGCCGGCGACCGAGGTGAAGGCGGCCGAGAGCGCCAGCGCCTGCATTTTGGTTCGCCGCACCGGAACGCCGAGACTGCGCGCGGCGCGCTCGCTGGCTTTAATGGCGCGTAAGTAAAAGCCGAAGCGGCGGCGCTCGATGAAGCTCGTGACCGCGAGCAAAAATGCCAGCACCACCAGAAACAGATAATAGTAAGGCAGTTCGCTGCGGAAGGTGAGATCCCACCAGCCGCGCGCAATCGCCGGACCCTGCAATCCGATCGCGGCGCCGACAAAATCCCAGGTGCCGGTGAAGATGCGGATCAGTTCGGCCACCGCGATAGTGGCCATGCTGAAATAATGTCCGGTCAGCCGGAAGGTTGGCATGCCGATCAAAATCGAAAGCCCGATCGACAGCGCGATCGCCGCCGGAATGCCCGCCATCGGCGGCCAGCCCCACAGCGTGTAAAAAAGCAGCGGTAGGTAGGCGCCGAGCCCGAAGAACATGCTGTGACCGACCGAGACCTGGCCGGCATAGCCGCCGACAATGTTCCACGCCGAAGCTGAAATCGCGGCCAGCAGGAACGTCACGCCGACATCGCGATAGAATGCGCCGGACAGCACCAGTGGATACGCGAGCAGCGCCGCCGCGAGCAGAACAATGGCCAGGCGCGGGGACAAAATTTTGTTCACACCTTCCCCATCAATCCTTGCGGCCTGAACCACAGCAGTGCGACGAACAGCCCATAGACGACGATGTCTTTATAGATCGCGCCAAGCCAAAACGCGGAAATCGCCTGGATCAATCCGATGATGAGGCCGGCATAGAGCGAGCCGAGCACGCTGCCGAAGCCGCCGAGCGCAACCACGACGAAAGCGATGAGGCCGAAAGTCTCTCCGACCGACGGCGACCAGGGATAGGCGGTCGCCATCAGCGCGCCGGCGATCCCGGCGGCGCCGGCGGATAGTCCCCAGGCTAGCATCTGCATGCGATCCGGCCGGATGCCCATCAACATCGCGGCGGCGCGATCTTCGGCCACGGCAAGAAGCCTGCTGCCGATGATCGTGCGGGTGAGCAAAACGTGCAGCGCGAGCGTCAGGATAATGGCAAGCACGCCGCCGACGAGCTGCGCTACCGGCAGGTATATGCCGCCAAGATTGATTGTGCCGGCGAGCCAAGTCTGCGGCAGCGAGACGAAATTGGCGGAGAAAATGTAGAAGGCGGTGTAACGAAGAAACAAAGCCAGACCGAAGGTCGAGAGAATCTGCGCCAGCATTGGCCCGCGAATCACGTGGCGAATGAGCGACAGATAAATTGCGACGCCGAGCAGGAGCAGCGCGAAGGCCGCGGCCAGCGTAAAGATCGCGGGGCCGCCGCCGATCCAGACGACGACGAGAAACGCGACATACATGCCGAGCATCACGAATTCACCGTGGGCAAAATTGATGAAATTCATCATCCCCCAGATCAGCGTCAGCCCTGAGGAAAACAGCGCATAGATGGCGCCGAGCAGAAGCCCGCCGACGATGACTTGCAGAAAAACCATTCACCCCCCGTGCTCAATTTCCGCCTCCCCCTGAAAGGGGGAGGTCGGCGGCTGGACAGCCGCCGGGTGGGGGTCAATGCAGCGACCGCTCGCGATTCAAGTTGACCCCTCCCCGGCGCGTTCCGCGCGCCGACCCTCCCCTTTCAGGGGAGGGAAAGTCAAACGCTACGATGCTCAATGTCCCAAGCCGCCCATCGGCCATTGCAATTTTCCGGTCGCTGCGCTTTCCGGCCAGACCAGCTCGTAGCGGTTGCCGTGCAACTGAATGAGATAGGTCGACGCTAGAATGTTCTGCCCGGTCTCGTCGAATTTGATTCCCCGATAGCCCATCATGAGCTGATCCGGCTTGAGATCGGTCTTGGCGAGTGCATCGCGAATCTTGTCCGGATCGGTCGACCCGGCGCGGTCGATTGCCTCCGCCAGCGCCAGGAAGCCCTGCATGTTACGCCCGGACGTATCGTCGAGGTCGCGACCGGTTTTGGCCTTGTACATGTCGTTGATCTTGGCGGTGGTGGAGCCGGGCTTGCCGACATCCCAGGCGCTGCGGTTCATCAGTCCCTGCCCGATATCGCTGATTGCCGGAACGAATGACGGATCGGAAAATCCGCTGTCGTCGCCGAGCACCATGGTCGGCCGGTAATCCAGGTTCTTCATCGTTTTGATGTACAGGATCGAATCCGCCGTGTAGCTGATGAAGATGATAACGTCCGGCTTCTTGTCTTTGAGCTGCAGGACCTGGGCGCTGACATCGGTCGAACTGGCGCTGTAGGGAATGCGGATCGCGACCAGCACATTGTTCTTCTTTGCTTCGGCCTCGATCGCATCGCCGACCGAAGTGCCGTAGTCGGTATTTTCGTTGACGATGGCGATTGAATTAATGGTCCTGCCCTCCTTCTTCATGTCGGCGAAGAAACGCATATAGGTGCGGGCGTAGTCGGTCGCGATCGGCGTGGCGCGGAATACATATTTGAAACCGCGCGTGGTGATGTTGAGCGCGGCCGAGTCACCGACCATGAACGGAATCCCGTAACGCTCGGCGACGGGCGTTGCCGTGAAGGTGCACGAGGATTGATAGGCGCCCGTCAGCGCATTGACCTTGTCCTCGGTGATCAGCCGCGTCGCCAATTGCTGGGCGAGCGAAGGATTGCCTTGGTGATCGACGAAAACGACGTCGAGCTTCGCGCCGCCAAGATGCGGCAGGCCCGCACCCGCGGCTAGCGGCAGGTTGCCGAGTTCGGGATGCGCATTGTTGACGATGTCGGCTGCGACTTCGATCGCCGCCTTGGAGGCTTGCCCGGCCGCCGCGGCGTTGCCGGTGAGCGGCATCAGAACGCCGATCTTGACGCTGTCGGCGGCCAGAGCCGCGCTCGCGTCGAACGCGCTCGCCGCGATCGACAGCGCGGCTAAGAACAAGGACGTTCTTTTCATCGTTTCCTCCCTAAAAGCCGTCGGACAAGGGCGCGGTATTAAAAGCGCGTTGTCGGCAGGGCGCCCGTTTCCTAAGCTCTTGTTTCCTTGGCTCTTACGGCCACGGTAGGTAGGCCGGTGCGGCCAGTCAATCGCAGGCGCCAGCGGCAAAACGGAGACGAATTTGGCCGAGTACTATGATGTTACGATCGCTGCCGTGCGGCCGGGCACGCACCCACAGGCGCTCGCGGTGCTCGAGAAGACGCTTGCCGGCGACTCCGATCTGTTGGCGTGCTGGCATGCCGACATCGGGGCGCTTAATCGCATTCTGATCATCCGCAAATCGGCCGATGCCGATGCCGCGCTTGAAAATCGCTTCGCCGCGCTGAGCGCGAAGAGCCCGTTCGGCGTCGGCGAGTTCGTCACCGAGCTGTCGCTCGATACTTATGTGCCGTTCGATTTCATGCCGCCGCTGCGGCCAGGGGCGTTTGGGCCTTGCTATGAGGTCCGCAGTTATGTGCTTAAGCCCAATGGACTGGCGCCGACGATTGAACTGTGGCGCAAAGCCGTTCCAGCACGCGCGCGGGTTTCACCCTTGCTGGCGGCGATGGTCGCGGTGACGGGCGCGGCGATCCGCTTCATGCATGTCTGGCCTTACAAGACATATGACGAGCGCGCGCGGCTGCGCGAGAAGGCCGTCGCCGACGGCGTGTGGCCGCCGCCGGGCGGTCCGGGACATTTGATCTCGCAGCAGGCCGACATTTATTTGCCGGCGGCGTTCTCACCGCTGCGGTGATGTTACATCTTTCCCCTCCCCCCACCCCGGGCCGCGCTCGCGCGCGCCCGAGTGCAAGCTTGAGGGGGAGGGTCAGGGGGGTCGGTACCGCGCGGCCGAAACGCGTCAGCGGCAAAACTCACCGAGCCGGCGCT
>JBAQBC010000315.1:0-3580 GCA_049286035.1 Xanthobacteraceae bacterium | reverse complement strand
CGCTGATGCCTGGCTGCGAAATCACGGCCTTGTGAAACTCTGTTGTTCGGCAACCGCTACGAAGGCGCTGAGCTCAGCGAATTGAGAGCCGCGCATTGCGACATTCCCGCTATGCAACGACGCGCTTGAATGGCTATCAGCTCGGAATATTCGCTCCGCGAATGCGATCTTCGCCGCAAAAGAGGATGAAAGACATGTCGATCAGATCAACCGTTATCGTGGCCACCGCCATTGCAATACTCGGCTTCGGCTCACCGGCATTCGCGGCGAGCTATGGTGGGTTATCCAATGACACCGGAAGTATGATGTCGTCATATTACGACAAGACCGGGTGGCACGTCGGACTCCCGCCCGAGGCGCGGGCCGCACTCGCCGCACCATCGCAGCAGTCGGCAAGGCCTGGCCGCGGACTGTACATGTACGCGGGCCGAAGTCGCGGGTCCTCCGGCATCGCGCATCCTATCCCCGGCGCGAACGGTCCGGCGGCCTCCGGTGCGGGCACCATGTCTGACGAAGTGCTGCAAAATGACTGGTTCTGGGGCAGATCGCGTTACTAAGCCCGTTCAGATATTACCCCCGACGCCGCGCGCCGGCAGATAATGCAGCACCCGGCGTTCGACCAGGATCACGGCAGCGTAGGCGATGCCGCCGACCAATGTCAGCATCACGATCGAGACGAAGACCAAAGGCGTGTTGGCCTGGCCCTCGCCGAATGTGAGCAGATAGCCAAGCCCGAGATTGCCGCCGACCAGCTCGCCGACGACGACACCGACCACCGCCAATGTCGATCCAATGCGCAAGCCTGCGAACATCGGCGGCATCGAGCTTGGAAACTCGACGCGCCAGAAAATCTGCGCCCGCGACGCCTTGAACGCGCGGGCAAGATTGATCAGGTCGGGATCGACATTGCGCACCGCGGTCAGGACATTGACCATGACCGGGAAGAACACGATGAGTATAGCCACCAGAATCTTTGGATAGACGGTGAACCCCATCCAGAGAATGAACAGCGGCGCAAAAGCGACTTTCGGCGCAATCTGCAAGGCGAGGATATAGGGCGACAGCGCAAGCTCCGCGGTCGGCGACATGCCGAGCAGATAGCCGACGAGCGCGCCAAGCAGACTACCGAGAATAAAGCCGGCCAGGACCTCGGCGACCGTGACGCCGGTATGCAGCGGCAAATGATAAACCTGCCAGGCGCGCACGAATTCGGCGGCGACGCTGGACAATGGCGGCACGATAAACGAGGGGACGCCGAGTGCGCCCGGTCCCCATTGCCATACCGCCAGGAACACGACGAGAAGCGCGACGCTGGCGGCGGCGCCCCGGCGGACGCGTGCAGTATGCGCGGCGTTTGTCATTTCGACAGTTCCGCTTCGCGTTCGAGCGCGCCTTCGAGCGCGACATGGGCGATATCGAGCCGATCCATCAATTGCGCCACGTAATCGCCGAACCGCGCATCGCGCCGCCGCGCGATTGGATTATCGCGTTGCGGAATCTCGATCGCGATTTCATCGATGATCGTTCCGGGCCGCCGGCTCATGACCAGGACCCGGTCCGACAACGTCACCGCTTCCGCCAGATCGTGGGTGATCAAGAGCGCTGTCTTGTTCTCCTGTTTGAGCGTCCGGGCCAGATCCTGCTGCAACACCATGCGCGTCTGGGCATCGACTGCGGAGAACGGCTCATCAAGGAGGAGAACGCGCGGATCGACCGCGAGCGTCCGCGCCAGCGCCACTCGCTGGCGCATGCCGCCGGACAATTGATGCGGGTAATGGCCAGAGAATTCGGCAAGCTTGAAGTTCGCCAGCAGCGTGGCGGCGCGGCGCCTGCGCTCCTTGACCGGTAGGCCCTGAATTTCGACGCCGAACATCACATTCTCCACGACCGTGCGCCATGGCAGCAGCAGGTCCTTTTGCAGCATGAAGGCGACCTGCGCATTGGGACCGGCGACGCGTTCGCCATCAACAAACGCAGCGCCTTCGCTTGGCGCGACGAGTCCAGAACCGATATTAAGGAGCGTGCTCTTACCGCAGCCAGTCGGGCCGATCAGCGACACGACCTCGGCGTCTCGAATGGAAAGGCTCACGCCGCGCACGGCCGTGAGCGCCCCGCCGCCCTTGGCATCCGCGAAACGCATCGTCACGCTGCGGTATTCGAGGCGGACAAAAGGCATTTCAGATCATCGGGAAAGCGAGCGCCGGTTCTGTGATGGGACGATTGCGTGCGTGTTCTCGCTCGGATAATTGAACTATACTGTAAAATTGCCGGATCGCGAGGGGGAATGATCAATGCAAACCAACCCAGGCCTATTTGATATCCGCCGCGCGATTTGGCCCGCAGCCGCTCTGCTGCTCGCTTCGATGGTCGTAAATTGGCCGCCGGCGGCGCGAGCCGACGAGAAGATCACATATTTATTCCCGGCGCCGCCGATCCTGCCGGCGTTCGGTCCGATCCAGATCGCGAAAGGCAAAGGTTATTTTTCGCAAGCGGGCCTCGACGTGAATTACGCGGTGGGCCGCGGCGGCGTCGATGTCGCCAAGGAGGTCGGCGCCGGCAATGTGCCGCTCGGCGGCATTGTTGCCGATGGGCCAATCGTGGTTCGGCAGAACGGCGTGCCGGTGAAGATCGTGGCGCTGTTCGGCGGCAAAGGATTTATGCAGCTCGTGGTGCGCGCCGATTCCGGGATCCAGAAACCGGCCGATCTGAAAGGCAAGACCATCACCGTGATGTCTTATCAGGACACCACCTTTTACGCGCTGCTCGGTTTGCTGGCGAGCGTCGGGCTGACGCAGAATGACGTCGACATTCAGGCCGCCGGTCCGGTTGGCGTCTGGCAATTCGTGGCCACGGGAAAGTCGGTCGGCATGGCCGGCGTGCCGGACTGGATCCCGCCGGTCGAGGCAGCGGGCGTTCCGATCAAGATACTGCCCACCGATGAGTTCTTTCCGCACATGGCGCAGGCGGTCGCCGCGTCGGATGCGATCATCAAGGACAAGCCCGAACTGGTGCGCAGTTTCGTCAAGGCGGCGCTACACGGCATGAAAGACATTATGGACGATCCCGACAAGGCAGCGGCCGATTTCGTGAAGTTCGTGCCGGAGTGGACGGGGAAGGAAAATCAGGTCAAGGAAGCCTTCGCCTATTACGACAAATTGGTTTATCCGGGCCAGAAAGTGCTCGGCGCGGTGGACCCTGAACGCATGGCCAAATTGCAGGATTTCTATCTCGCCAAGGGCATCATCCAGAAGAAATCGCCGGTCGACGAACTGTTCACCAATCAATTTGTTGAGAGCAATTGAATGCCAATAAGCTTCATAATTTCAATCAATTATAAATTAAGCGCTCCCCAGAAAATCGTGGTGGGCAGCACATGGGGAGCAGCTGAGGCGCGAATTGGAATCGAACAGGCGCAGCCCCCTCTCTCCCTCGTTCGGGACGAGGGGGTCGCAGGTTCAAATCCTGCCACTCCGACCAATACTTAGCTAAATCGTCTGTCGCATCCGGCACCACTTCCGGCACCGATACGCCGATTGCCACGTGGTGTTTCGCCAATACCTCCGCCAATTCATCGCGGAAC
>JBAQBC010000314.1:0-4080 GCA_049286035.1 Xanthobacteraceae bacterium | reverse complement strand
GCGAGCTTGCCATCGAGCGCCATCGCCACCGTGCGCTTGGCGAGCGACGGCGAAATGCTCTTGGCGATGTCGAGGCCGGTGGTGTCTTCGGGGTACTCCCGACGCGCGCCGTCGGGAAAGGTCAGCGCGACCATCATTCACTCCTGTTGCTCACTCGCTGCCTACGGTGCGGCGTAAGCGGAAGGCCGCTATTTCTCGTATTTTCTCGGCGCAGTCAATCTCGTCTTGTTCGCCCTCGTCATTGACCCAGACTTAGATCTGAAAGACTTGGATCTAAAAGACTTGGATCTAAAAGACTTGGATCTAAAAGACTTGGATCTAAAAGACTTGGATCCAAAAGACTTGGATCTAAAGCAGTCTATCAGGTTCCCGCAGCGATGATCTGCCAAGCCTCGGCGAGAGTGAGCCGAAAAAGAAAACCCGCCGCAAAGAGATGCGGCGGGCAGAGGTTCGAAGATGACTGACCCACAAATTGTACCACGGATCGCGTTTCGCCTCCATACCCATCGGGGCCGCGCCGCGATCGATAATTAGGTGTGCGCACGAGGGGCTGCCCGTAATGCCAAAATAAGCCATTTGAGGCGGTGTTCTTTTTCGATTATCTTTGGCGCGGCAGAAGAGAGGATCAAGCAACATGACTGAATTGGTTACGGCGCTTTACGATGAAGAGACGCTAAGCTTTGACGTTCCGGACGTGGCCTTAGAGCTTGCAGGGAGCAAATGCGGGGAGGGCCCTGCGGCTTCGGCTACGATCTCATTTTGTTCGGGATTGGATACCTGTCCCTCCTTGCCTACGCGCTGATCGAGGTCGGGGCCGGCCTTCGCCAGCCCCGATCACTTCAAGCGGCAAGCGAGCGTCGGCTTTTCGGGATCACGCTCTAGCGGATGGCGTCGGATTAGTCCCGCGCCATCGGCCGTAGCGCCACGGCATATACCAGCGCGATTTTTCCGGTAATGCCTCGGGCAAGAAATCCAGGCCCGAAGTGCCCCATGGATGGCAGCGCAGGAGCCGCGCCAGCGTCATCCACCCGCCGGCCCACAACCCGAAACGCTCCAGCGCCGTATCGGCATATTCGGAGCAGCTCGGCAGATGGCGGCAGCGAAAGCCGACCAGCGACGCCAATGTGTAGCGATAGAGCGTAATCAAACCGCGCCCGAACAGGCGCGGCGCGTTGCGGCAGGTTTGCGCGAACGAGGACACGTTGTTACTGCGTGGCGGCTTTGCCGCGCTTGGCCTCGATCTGGCCGATGGCGTCGACCACGGCGTCGAAGGTCAGCAGCGTCGAAGCGTGCCGCGCCTTGTAGTTGCGCACCGGTTCGAGCACCGCGATGTCGGCCCATTTGCCGTTCGCCGGCGGGGCGCCGTTTTCTTTGAGCATTTTGCGCACCTCTTCGCGCAACGCCTTAAGCTCGCTGGCTTTGGAGCCGACGATGTTGCGCGCCATGATAGACGAGGAGGCTTGGCCCAGCGCGCAGGCTTTCACCTCATGGGCGAAGTCGGTCACGGTGTCGCCGTTCATTTTCAAATCGATGGTCACGGTCGAGCCGCACAGCTTTGACAGCGCCGTGGCGCTGGCGTCCGGCTGCTCCAGCCGCCCGATCCGGGGGATCGCGGCGGCGAGCTCGAGAATGCGGCGATTGTAGACCTCGTTGAGCATCGGCAAACGCAGATTTACCCGCGTTAACGCGGGTTTATTGAGTCTATTTAACAGTCAACTATATAGGCGCTGCAGCCTTTAATTTGAAGTTCCGGAAAGGTGAGGGCGCGATTGGAGGGTGATTTGGTCGATTCTGCACCATTTGCGGCGCCCGCGGGCGCGGCCGAACTCGAAGAGGGCACGGCGCTCATGCCCAAATTCGATGCCGACGGGCTCATCACGGCCGTCGCCACCGATGCAAAATCGGGCGACGTGCTGATGGTCGCGCACATGAATGGCGAGGCGCTGGCAAGAACCATCGCCACGGGCGAGGCTTGGTATTTCAGCCGCTCGCGCAACGCGCTGTGGAAAAAGGGCGAGACCTCGGGCCACACCCAGCGGGTCGTCGAAATGCGCATCGACTGCGATCAGGACGCGGTGTGGATCAAAGTCGAACAGATCGCCGGCGCCTGCCATACCGGACGGCGTTCATGTTTCTATCGCGCCGTCCCGCTCGGGACGTCAGAGGGCAAGTTACGCGCGGCGCAACTCGAATTTCGCGATGCGCGCGTTTTCGATCCGAAGACGGCGTACGGGAAGAGTTGACGCACATTCCGCTCAGCGGCACCGGCGTTTGGCTTGCTACTCGGGCCGGGAGGACGCCCGCGCCAGCAGTTGCTTCGCCCGTACGAGATGCGGGCGGTCGTACATGACGCCGCCGATGCCGACCACGCCCGCGCCCGGCGCTGCAGCGAAAGCAGCGATCACCGATTGCGCATGCGCGATTGCGTGCGCCGAGAGGGTGAACACCTCATTGATGATCGGCACCTGCGCCGGATGAATCGCCATCTTGCCGACAAACCCGTCGCGGCAGGCCTCCTCGCATTCGCGGCGAAATCCAACATCATTTCGGAAATCGACAAAGACCGTATCGATGGCCGGCACGGCAGCGGCCGCGGCGCCAGCAAGGCATAGGCTGCGCGCCAGCCGATAGGGATCGAGAAAACGACCTTGCTCGTCGCGATTGGTCCGCGCACCGAGCTCCGCGGAGAGGTCCTCGGCGCCCCAGGTCATGCCGATGAGCCGCGCGCTCGCGCCCGCAAACGTGCCGACCAAAAACAGCGCCGCCGCAGTTTCGGTGGCGATCGGCAAAATCTTGATGTGACCGTCCGCCAGATCGTTTTGCGCTTCGCGAGCCGCGAGTTTGGCATCGGCGTGCACGAGCGCTGCGCCGCCTTCGGCCTTCGGCAGCATGATCGCGTCCGGCTTTGCCGGCGCAATCGCATCGAGGTCGGCATCGGTCAGGCCGGTTTGCAGCCCGTTCACCCGCACCATCAAATAAGGCCGCGTTGCGCTCGTCATCGCGTTTTTCAGAAACGCCACGGCGGCTTCGCGCGCATGAGTTTTGCCGTCCAATGCGATCGAATCTTCAAGATCGACGATCAAGGCATCGGCGCCGCTCGACATCGCCTTGTCGAGCTTGCGCACGCTGTCGGCCGGAACGAACAAAAGCGAACGCATCGCGTCACAATGTCACTTCGGCCGCATGCGCATGAAGGCCTGGCGGCGGCACTCGGCGACGAGCTTGTTGTCCTGGTTATAGGCGCGGTGATGAAACTCAACGATGCCGGCGCCGGGCCGCGATTTCGATTCGCGCTTGTCGATCACCTCGGTCGTGCAATGCACGGTGTCGCCTTCGAATAATGGGTGCGGGAATTTGACGTCGGTCATGCCGAGATTGGCGATCGTGGTGCCCACCGTCATGTCGGAAACCTGAATGCCGATCATCAGGCCGAGCGTGAACAGCGAGTTCATCAGCGGCTGGCCCCATTCGGTCTCCTGCTCACAGAAATGTCGGTCGATGTGAAGCGGCTGCGGATTGAGCGTCATGTTGGAGAACAACATGTTGTCCATCTGCGTGACCGTCCGCGTATAGCGGTGCTCGACGATTTCGCCGGGAACAAAATCCTCGAAATAGAGGCCGCCGCGCTTATGCCGAGTCGCCATTTGCTGCGCCATTCGATGCCTCCTTGGGGCTTTAGGGGCTCGTGAAGTGGGGCCCGGTTTTCGGCCGACACTTAGCACAATTGTTAACGATCCCGAATTGCCGAAGTAGCGCCTTGGCGAGGGGCAAAACTATGCAAAAGCCCGCCTGCTGCGCACATATCCGGACCTGCCGTGCCGCCCGCCGCCGCTAGCGGGAACTGCAAAAATCTATGGTAAACGTTTTGTTAAGGACGGTCATCCTAGGGTTGGAATCGCATTCTGATCGCGTGGTTCTTCCGATGACGATCGTCCGCGATTTCCTGCAACGGCTGGACAGTGCGCCGGCGAATGAACGCGCCGAGGCGGCGGGCGCTCTGGCGCGCGCCTATCTTTGTTCCGATCTGACCGCCGACGAGCTCGCGCCGGCCGAGGGCCTGATGCTCAGGCTGCTCGACCA
>JBAQBC010000313.1:0-1899 GCA_049286035.1 Xanthobacteraceae bacterium | reverse complement strand
CGACTTTCGAGAGCAACCGCCCTATAGCATTTCGATGCCGCAGAGTGGGCGCCGTCCACAGCATCAAAAGCGGACATGGAGAGAAGTCCCAGCGATGTCCGCTTTGCCCCCGAAAGCTGCCGCGGCTGTCGCCGACCGGCGCGTCCGCTTTGTGCCAAAAGCTGACATTGCCAGTCTTTAAAGACCGTTGAAAAACTAGCCGAACCTGTCGCTGCTCGGTAACGTTAGTTCGGCGGCGCAATTTCCGCGGCTTGGTGTGCAGGGTGTGATGGCAGAGATACCGACCACGCACTACGTCAAGAGCGACAATGTTCACATCGCCTACCAGGTTTTTGGCGAAGGCCCATTTGATCTGCTGTTCGTCCCCGGCTTCGTTTCTAACGTCGAAGCGACCTGGCGTTCGCCCGATCTCAGCGCATTCTTTAGGCGTCTGGCATCGTTCTGCCGCGTGATCTTGTTCGACAAGCGCGGCACCGGAATGTCCGATCGCGGTTCGCAAATCTTTACTCTTGAACAACGCATGCATGACGTGCAGGCAATCCTCGATAAAGTCGACTGCAAACACGCCTCGCTATTCGGTGTTTCCGAAGGCGGCCCAATGGCTCTGCTTTACGCCGCGACCTATCCGCAACGCACTTCGGCGATGGTCTTGTACGGCTCATACGCCAAGCGGTCTTGGGCGCCCGACTACCCATTCGGTTGGAATGATGAACAATGGCAGCGGGCGATCAACGACATCGAGCAACACTGGGGCACACCGGAAGCCCTCACCATTTCAATGCGAGTGCCGGGCGCCGACAAAGAATACGCGGAGCGCGCGGCATCCTATTTGCGAGCATCGGCCAGTCCGGGCGCCGCCGCCGCGATCATGCGAATGAACCGCGAAATCGATGTACGGCATGTGCTTCCTGCCACACGTCTTCCAACTCTTATCGTGCATCGAACCGGAGACCGTGTGATCGACGTACAGCATGCCCGCTATCTCGCTCACCATATTCCCGGAGCGAAGCTGATAGAGCTTCCCGGTGAAGTTCACACACCGTGGCTTGGGAATCGCGACGAACTCCTGAATGCCGTCGAGCAGTTCCTAACCGGCAAGACGCGGACACATGAACCGGATCGGCTGCTGGCGACCGTGATGTTTACCGATATCGTCGGTTCGACCGAACGCGCCGCAGTGCTGGGCGACAATCGCTGGCGCGAATTGCTTGAAACCTTTTACGCCAGAGTTCGGGAGGTGCTACAGCTTTACCGCGGTCGGGAGATCAGCACGGCGGGCGACGGCTTTCTCGCTGCCTTTGATGGCCCAGCGCGCGCGATCCGGTGCGCTGGCGCTATCCGCGAGGCGGTGCACGCACTCGGGCTGGACGTGCGCTGCGGCGTACACACCGGAGAATGCGAACTCGTAGGCAAAGATCTTGCAGGAATCGCCGTCCACATTGGCGCTCGAGTCTCGGCACTCGCCGGTTCGGGCGAGATACTGGTCTCGCAGACAGTCCGCGATTTGGTGGCAGGTTCAGGGCTTTCCTTCAATGAGCGCGGAAAACATCGCCTCAAAGGGGTGCCCGACCAGTGGCGCCTGTTTGAGGCCGTTCTCGACTGATCCAGGCAGAGCGTTAGCAGACAGCGAATGTCTGCTTCGGGTCATGAACGGACATCGCGGGACATCCGAGCAATGTCCGTTATTCCCCCGAAAGCGGACATCGTTTGGCACGGTGGCAATGTCCCTTTTGTGCCAAAAGCGGACATTGCGCCGCGTCGATAGGCTACCGGCACTACATTGCTAGTAACGACGGTAGTAGCCACCGTAGTAGCCAGGATTGTAGCCACCGTAGTAGCCATAGCCACCGTAGTAGCTACGACGATAGGCCCGCCGCGTCGCCACCCGAGCCCGCCGAT
>JBAQBC010000312.1:0-45867 GCA_049286035.1 Xanthobacteraceae bacterium | reverse complement strand
CCCTTCGATGCAGCGTGCGCATTGCGCGGCCGGCGCGGTGCTGTATTAGCTTGCCGCAACAAGCACGGCCGTCCCAAGGAGTACCAATGCAACGCAGTACCGACCGCATTCTGACCACCCATGTCGGCAGCCTGATCCGGCCGCAGGCGTTGCAGGATTTCTTGCGCGCCAAGCAGGACGGCAAGACTTACGACACGACCGGTTATGACAGGTGCCTGACGGCGTCGGTCGCGGAGGTGGTGCACAAGCAGGCCGAGGTCGGCATCGACGTCATCAGTGACGGCGAGTTCGGCAAATCGATCAGCTGGTCGCAATACGTGCTCGAACGCCTGAGCGGCTTCGAGCGGCGCCCGATCAAGCCCGGCGCCAATCCCTTCACCCGCGGCGTCGACCGCGAACGCTTTGCCGAGTTTTACGCCGAACTCGACGCGCGCGAGGGCGTAGCCACTGCGGTAGAGGCGGTTTGCGTGGGCCCGATCAGCTACACGGGGCAATCCGAACTGAAGCGCGACATTGATAATTTCAAGGCGGCTCTGAAGGATGTCGGGATTACGGAAGCCTTCCTTCCGGTTGCGGCGCCGGCGAGCGTCATCCCGGACCGAAAAAACGAATATTACAAGAGCGAAGAGGATCTGATCCGCGCAATCGGGGCGGCGATGCGCACCGAATATCGCATGATCATCGACGCCGGCTTTGTGTTGCAGCTCGACGATGCGCGCGCCGCCGTCAGCTACGACCGAATGGTGCCGCCGGCGAGCTTTGCCGATTACCGCAAATGGCTCGCCTTGCAGGTCGACGTGCTCAACGAAGCGATCGCGGGCCTGCCGGCCGACCGCATCCGTTATCATGTTTGCTGGGGCAGCTGGCCCGGACCTCATACCAGCGACGTGGCGCTCAAGGACATCGTCGATCTCATCTTGCGCATGAAGGTCGGCGCTTATGTCATCGAGGGCGCTAATCCGCGTCATGAACATGAATGGCGGGTGTGGGAAACGGCCAAATTGCCGCCGGACCGGCTGCTCATTCCGGGCGTCATCAGTCATGCCACCAATGTGGTCGAACATCCGCAGCTCGTCGCCGAACGGATCGTGCGCATCGCGCAGCTGGTCGGACGCGAAAATCTTCTTGCCGGAACCGATTGCGGCTTTGCCCAGGGGCCGTTTCACCGCCGGGTCCACCCCAGCATTATGTGGGCGAAGCTCGACGCCCTGGTGCAAGGCGCGCGCCTCGCCAGCGCGCAATTGTGGGGTTAGGCCTACGGGCAGCGAGCATCGTCGCGATATTGCGGGGGACCAGTGCAATCGCCGCGCGGCTGTGCACCGGCGCAAAGCAGGCATAGGCAGTTAGCGGGTTCATCTGTGCCGCTGGAACTGTTAGCTTAAGCCTGAATTAGCGTTCGCCTCTTCGCCGCCAGGAGACCGATCATGCTCGACGTTGCCAAGCGACAGAACACAGCCCCGTTCGACACCGAGCGGTTGGACCGGCTGATGGATGACGCCGGCATGGATGTGCTGTTCGTGACATCGAAGCACAATGTGCAGTACGTGCTCGGCGGCCATCGTGCCTTCTTTTTCGAGTCGATGGACGCGATGGGCCTGTCGCGATACCTGCCGGTTTTCGTTTACGCCAAGGGCGAACCGGACAAAGCCGGTTTCTTCGGCCACCGCATGGAGAATTATCAAAACGAGGTGAAGCCGTTCTGGGTCTCGGAGCTCAACGTCAAGAGCTCGGGCTCTATTGACGTTATGGAGAAGGCCGTCGAATACGCACGCAAGCTTAATCCCAAGCCGAAGCGGATCGGCGCCGAACTCGCGTTCCTGCCAGCCGATTCAGCGGCCGTTCTCGGCCGTGCGTTTCCCGGTAGCGAGATCAAAGATGCCCTCTTCGTGCTCGAGCGTTTGCGCGCGATCAAGTCGCCCGAAGAGCTGCAGATGCTCCGCGTCGCCACCGATGCGGTGATCGATTCCATGGCCGCGGTGTTTCACAATTACGGCGCCAGCGCCACCAAGACCGAGCTCGCCGAAGCGCTGCGGCGCGAGGAGACATCGCGCGGGCTCACCTTCGATTATTGTCTGATCGCGGCGGGTTCCAGTCTCAACCGCGCACCCTCGGATCAGCGCTGGGAGGAGGGCGACGTGCTCTCGCTCGATTCCGGCGGCAATTATCACGGCTATATCGGCGACGTTGCCCGCATGGGGATCATCGGCACGCCGGATCAGGAGCTGGAAGATCTGTTGGCGGAGGTTGAAGCGGTCGAGCAGGCGTCAATGCAGCCGGTCCGCGCCGGCGCGCTCGGCAAGGAAATTTATGCCGCCGCCAATGCCGTGCTGCATAAATCCAAGATTCACAATCACGCCCATTTCCTCGCCCATGGCATGGGTCTCGTCAGTCACGAAGCGCCGCGGCTCACCAATGCGGGGCCGGTGCCGTACGACGCTTATGACGCCGACCGGCCGCTGGAATCGGGCATGGTGGTTTCGGTGGAAACCACGCTGCAGCATCCGCAGCGCGGCTTCATCAAGCTCGAAGACACGGTCGTGGTCACCCCGACCGGCTACCAGGTCTACGGTGATCGCATTCGCGGCTGGAATCGCGCCGGCGGTTGAACGCTGCAGCCTCGATCGTGAGTCACAGATAAGTTCAGTAAATGCTGTGCCAGCAGGCACGCTGCGGTACCGCCGCGAACGTGCGGTACAACCGCGCTTTACCAATCAATCGGCCGACCGTTGCCGCGGCTCACGATCGCATGGTCCCAGCCATTGCAGTGCGCCAGTTCGTGGCGGCGATAGGCGCCGCGATTGCGCACCGGACCGCTGCTGGGGATTACCAAGTGACAGGCGCCGTTACTGGTCCAGGCACAGGCGTCGGCATGCACGCCCTTGCCGGCGCAGGCTTTGCGGGCTTCCGATAACGGCAAGACCCGTTCGATGACCGGCCCGTTGTAACGATGCACGTATTGCACCGGCGGCTCGAGCACGAATAACGGCATTGGAAAACGTCCCCGCTGGAGAGGCGCCATTATAGCTGGCGCGCCCGTAATGCGGGCAATGCAATAAGCACGGGCGGGCGCGTTATCGCGCTTGAACAATAGCTTAACCGCGAATTGTCGACCGCCGTCTGAAGTTTGGGTGGAAAGCCCGTACGCTACGGTCTCCACAGACAAGCGAGAGTCCCCGACGCGGAGCGATTATTGGCTAACGACGGAACCGGAGCGGGGGTTCGGCGTTAGGGTCTGACTGCCACGGGGAAGGGGGATTACCGCCATGGCGAGTAGGGACGATTTGGGGGCGCGCAATGTGCCCGCGATTGATTGGCTGGAACTCTTTATCTGGACGCTCTTGATTACGTTGAGCTCTGCGCTGGCGCTTCTGCTTATGCGGTAGATCCTGGCGCAAGCGCTCGGCTTTGGCACTGGCGCCAAACTTTTCCGCTTCTTGTGCCCACTTCTCTGTTGCTCGCTTCGCGAGACTTCGGGCTACGGGGCGCAATGTTCGCGCAACCGTCGGAGCTGATTTCACTGTGACGAAGGTCACTCCGGGCGGCCACTGTCCGCAGTATTGCTGCGGTCATGACCCGTTTATGGCGAAACTCCCTTGAGGCGGCGGCGGCGGTCGGCACGATCGTGTTCGCGACGCTGATCGTTCATTTGGTCATGTCATGGTGGTCCGCATCAGCAGCGCTGCATTAGAGCATGGTCCGGAAAAGTGGGAACCGGTTTTCCGAGAAGATCATGCTCCAACAACATTAGAGCATGATCCGGAAAAGTGGGAACCGGTTTTCCGAGAAGATCATGCTCCAACAACAAGCTAAAGCGAAATGGTTTTAGCTATTTGCGGTAACTTGACCGAGCTTCACCGCTGTAATCACTGTGCCGGGAACTAAGACGGGCGACGGCGCGTTGATCGCCGATTGTGCATCACTCCGACTTTACGGCTCCTGAAGCGGGGCCGCCACATTTTGGGTGTTCGGATGGCGCGGGCGGCAAGTCGAATGGCAAGTGCGGCACACTTCGAACCGGTTGCTTGGTGGTACGCCAAAGATGAAATCGGGCGGGGCTTGCGGGAGTATTATGGGCCGGCCAACGATTTGCCGCCTCGATTGCAGCTTCTCGTCAGAAAATTGGACAGGCCTCGATCGGCGTTGCTCGCCAAATTGTGCGTACTCGCTTTTATTTTCGCGATAGTGGCTGCGAGTTTCCGCTTCCATTTCGTGTTCTAGTTCTTCCGGTAGGCGCGTAGCGATCAGCGGCGGCAGCTTGCCGCCAGCTTAAATGGCGCTTTGGTCCCCCATTTTTCCGGCCTCGCTTGACCGACCGATCAGCTTGCGTTTCTCGTCGTACTCAGTCCGGTCAATCTCGCCGCGGGCAAGACGCTGATTGAGAACGTCAAGCGCCGTCGAGCGTCGTTAGACGCCGGAAGTCCAATCAGCGATCCAGACAATAAGAGCTGCCAACCCCACGAAGACGATCAGCGTGATGATCAAGCCCATGTGACCTCCGTGCTTATGGGCAATCTCCAATCGACGGGCTTGCGCAACGTAGTGGCTCCCCGGGCCGGATTCGAACCAGCGACCAACCGGTTAACAGCCGGTTGCTCTACCGCTGAGCTACCGGGGAATAGCCTGCTCGGCGCGACGAAGGCCCGCATATAACAAAGCCGATCCCGCTTTGAAAGCGGCCGTGACCGGGGCACCCGGGTCCGTGGACGCGTAGGGTACCCGGAAATAAATTACGGAAACTGGGGTTTTCACGAGAGAGTGAGTTCAGGAGCCCTAAATGAGGCTTTCGCTATTCATCCTGGGAGTTTTCTCGGCCGTCATCTGCATCCAAAAACCCGCGCAGGCGCAAAACCAGGCGTGGTGCATCTATAAGGATGACGGCGAGGGTAATCCGCAGTGCCGGTACGCAACATTGGAACAATGCTTGGCCGACCGGCTTGGGAACAGCAACTGTTCACCCAGTCCGTACCCATCCTCGCCGGGCACACCGAGCAGACGCCCAAGCCGTTACCCCTAGTAACGGCTACGGTTTACGCAAAAGCTTCGGCAATTTCGCATTTCGCTGCGATCGTCAGAAACCAATTCCGTAAGTGCTGGAGGCCACGCCCGGAATTGAACCGGGGTAAACGGTTTTGCAGACCGCTGCGTAACCACTCCGCCACGTGGCCGTGCCGGCATGGGTAACCGCACCTAATTCGTTAGGCAATGCCTTCCTCGCCTTGATCGTTGACCGCCGCCCGCTTGCGTTTTGTCGGGGTGTATCGCACAACCCGATCCCGCAATCTGGGACTTCACGCATGTTCGATGCCCCTGCGGCGCGCCGCCATATGGTGGACGGGCAGATTCGCACTGCCGATGTCACCAATCCGAGCCTGATCGCCGCCATGCGGGCGGTGCCGCGCGAGCTGTTCGTGCCGCCCGCGCTGGCCACCCAGGCCTATAGCGATGGCGATATAAACCTCGGTCAGGGCCGCGCGCTGCTGCGACCGATCATGCTGGGAAAGCTCATTCAAGGGACTGACCTGCGCCCGGGCGACCAAGTGCTCGATATTGGCTGCGGCACCGGCTATTGCGCGGCGGTGCTGGCGCACATGGGTGCTGCGGTCGTGGCGCTGGAGGAAGATCCGGATTTGGCGCGGCAGGCCGAGGCCGCGCTTGCCAAAGCCGGAGCCGGGCAGGTCACCATCGTCAGGGGGCCGCTCGCAGCCGGCTGGCCGGCGGCCGCGCCCTATGAGCTGATTCTGCTGGATGGAGCGATCGAGGTCGTACCCGATGTACTCGGGCGCCAATTGAAGCCGAACGGTCGGCTTGCGGCCATTTTTGGCCGAGGCCCAGCGGCGAAAGCGATGATTTATCGGCAGATCGAAGGACACTTGGTTGGGCGGCCGATCTTCGACGCCGCCGCGCCACTGCTGCCGGGTTTTGCAGCACCGCCAGCCTTCGTCTTCTAGGCTTCGGCGCCCGGAAAATACGAAAAATCGCTACGGGTCGAGCGCCTCCTGCCCATGGCGTGTGCCCTGGTGCGCACCATGGTGCGCCATTGGGGGCCGTACTTGGGCCGGCTCGGCTTTTGGGCGTACCTGTGGCAGAGAAGCGCCAATAGCCATGATTCTGCAACCGATCCACACATCTGGGGTTTCGGCTTCTCTAACAGTAGCTTAAGCTGCGCAACGGGCTTCTGCTAGCGCGTTTCGCCGGGACCGGAGCACGGTCATCCGGTGAACGCGTCTCATCTGAGGCAGGCGGAAGAGGCTGAGGAGCAGTATCTACGTCATGCGGGGACGGGGGCTGCGCGAGAATATTCGGCTGCTGGCGGTTGCCGGAGCGGCCTACGCAGCCGTTGGCTTTTGCGCGACGGCGTCGGCCGATACGCTCGAGTGGGCGATCCTTCAGGCCTACCAAAACAATCCATCGCTCAATGCACAGCGCGCGGCGCTGCGCGCAGCTGACGAGAACGTGCCGCAAGCGCTGTCAGGTTATCGGCCGAAACTGAGTGTCACTGCAGCAGCCGGCTTCAATTATTTTCGCGAGGTCAACAAATCCATCAACCAACAAGTGTTTCCGAACCAACCCATCTACAGCAGCATTGGCGAAGATCTAGGTACGCGGCAGTTCGGCGCCACCGCGACGCAAACCTTGTTCAACGGATTTCAAACCGCCAATCGCACGCGGCAGGCGGAAAGCCAAGTCGCTGGCGCGCGCGAAACGTTGCGCGTCACCGAGCAGCAAGTCCTTCTCGACGCCGCGACTGCCTACATGAATTTGCTGCGCGATCAGGCGATCCTCGATCTTAATCGCCGCAACGTCGAAGTGCTCACCGAGCAACTGAAACAAACTCGTGACCGCTTCAATGTCGGCGAGGTGACGCGCACCGACGTCGCGCAGGCGGAATCGCGCCTGGCTGCAGGACGTTCGCAGCTTCTTCTAGCACAATCGAATTACATCACCTCGCAGGCGAATTACCGCCGGGTGATCGGGGTCAATCCCGGCCGCCTCGATCCCGGCACGCCGGTCGATCGGCTGTCGCCCTCGACCGTGCAGAGAGCGATTGTCGCGGGCGAGACGCAGAGCCCCTCGGTACTGGCGGCGGCGTACGGCGTCGACGTTGCCGAGCTCGCGGTAAAAATCAGCGAAGGCGCGCTTTATCCCAATCTTGGGGTCACAGCCGCCTACACGCAGCAGTACGACGTCCAACCGCAACAGCTCAGGAACACGAACGTCTCCATTTTAGGCCAACTCACGGTCCCGCTTTATCAGGGCGGCGCTGAATATTCCGCCATTCGCCAAAACAAGGAAACTGTTGGTCAGCAGCGGCTCAATCTTGACGTCAACCGCGATCAGGCGCGGGCTACCGTGGTGCAGAGCTGGGGACAATTGGACGCCGCCAAGGCGCAGATCGAGGCAACCACGGCGCAGGTGAACGCCGCCGAGATTGCGCTCAACGGTGTCCGCGAAGAGGCGCGGGTCGGGCAGCGAACCACGCTCGACGTCCTCAATGCGCAGCAGGAGCTCGTGAATGCGCGCGTGGCTCTGGTGACCGCGCAACACGATCGCATCGTTGCTTCTTACACGCTGTTGGCGGCAGTTGGCGGACTGTCGATGCCGCGACTGGGATTGAATGTCATGATCTACGATCCGCAGGTTCACTATCAGCAGGTCCGGGACGCCTGGATCGGCGTTCGGACCCCGGACGGCCGGTAGGCCAGCACGGCGGATACGCGGCGCCTTTTCTGATAGCGGCGGTGGCGCCGTCGGCTTGCGCAATGACCGCGCTGGCGGCAACGTTGCAGAGTGCCGGCTGGGTGATTCGGCGAAGCGGAGTGGAAGTTCGCCGCGTGATGCGGCCACTATGAGCTAAGCGAGGAGCGGCATGGCGCAGGCGGCCAAATCTCAAGAACCATCGATGGAGGAAATACTCGCCTCGATTCGCCGCATTATCGCCGAAGACGATTCAGAGAAGCCGGCGCAGCGCCCACCCGAAACCGCAAGCGTCGAGTTTAATCCCGACGCCGCCGCCGCATCGCCGGAGACCGAGCGGGCGACGGATGCTCCGCCGCGGGAATCGCCGGCCGCCAGGATTGGCGCGCTTTCCTCAAGTGCCAAAGCGGCCCGGTCCTCCACCGTTCTCGATTTGACCGAATCGATGGCGCCGTCTGCGCTCCTATCTGCCGCGCCCGTCGTTGATTCAAGTCTGGCATCAGCGCCGCCTGCGACAATGGATCATACTGTGGCGAATGAAGTGGTGTCGGTGAGCCAAAGCAGCGGCGCACGTGACGATACGCGCGGCGGCTTGATGTCCAGCACAACCAGCGCCGCGGTCGATTCGGCTTTCAACGCGCTTGCGCAAACGGTTTTGGTTCAGAACGCGCGCACGCTCGAGGATCTGGTGCGCGAAATGCTGCGGCCGATGCTTAAAGTTTGGTTGGACGATAATCTGCCGGGAATGGTGGAGCGCCTGGTTCGCGCCGAAATCGAACGGGTCTCACGCGGGGGCGGCGGCTAAAAGACTTCGCTCATTCTTTCAATGCAGCGGCGAGCCGCGCCGCGTGCTCGGCAAGCACCGCCGGTTCTTCCTTGAAGCTCAAGGGTGGTTTCAGCGGTACGCCGTCTTTGCGCGGAATCACGTGGACGTGCAGGTGGAAGACGACTTGACCGCCGGCCGGCTCGTTGAACTGTTGGATGGTGATGCCGTCAGCCGAAAAAGCCTTCAGCGCTGCGCGCGCAATTCTCTGCGTGACTTTCATCACATACACAAGATCATCCGGCGCAATATCGATAATAGTGCGGGACGGATTTTTGGGGATGACCAACGTATGCCCGGGAGCCCGCGGCATGATGTCGAGGAACGCGAAGACTTTATCGTCCTCGAACACCTTATAGGCCGGTAATTCGCCGCGAAGGATTTTGGCGAAGATGTTGTTCGGATCATAGTTCGCCATTGCGCTCTCCAAGCTGTCGGCAGCGTTTCAACATCGGTCGGTAAACCGCGGCGCCCCAAGGCCAGCCTGCAAGCCATAGCGGCGCGATCAATCGGGTTCGACGACGAAATTCTTGCGGAACGGCGCGAATGTAGCAAGTTCGGCGCCTGCGGCGGCGACATAGGCGCGTTCGCGCGCCAGGTAATCGGCGATGGCGCGCCGCAAGGCGGGGTCGGCGATGTAATGCGCTGAATAAGTCGTGGTCGGCAGATAGCCGCGGGCGATCTTGTGCTCGCCCTGCGCTCCGGCTTCGACGCGCGCTAATTTGTGGACGATGGCGTATTCTATGGCCTGATAGTAACAGAGCTCGAAATGCAGGAAGGGATGATGCTCGATCGCGCCCCAATGGCGGCCGAATAGCGAATGCGAGCCGATGAAGTTGATGGCGCCGGCGATCCAGCGGCCGGCGCGCCTGGCCATGATCAGCACGATGTGCTCGCGCATGCTTTGACCGACCAGTGAGTAGAATGGCCGCGTCAGGTACGGGCGGCCCCATTTGCGCGACCCGGTCTCCATGTAGAACTGGAAAAACGCATCCCAAATCTCCTCGGTGAGATCGCTGCCAGTGAGCCAATGCACGCTGATGCCGTTGGTCAGAGCATCATGACGTTCGCGGCGGATGGTCTTTCGCTTGCGCGCGGTGAGCGCGCCGAGGAATTCCTCGAAATTTGCAAAATCGCGATTCTCCCAGTGAAACTGCTGGTCGGTGCGGCGCAGATAGCCAAGCTCGCCGAGGAGGCGGAATTCCGCTTCGGGTGCAAAGGTCACGTGGACGCCGGATGCGCCGCAAATCTTGCAAATCTCGACCAGACCGGACGCAAGCGCGCGGGCGATACTTTCGGAATTGGCGGTATCGCGGACCAATAAACGCCGCCCGCTTGCGGGAGTGAAGGGCACCGCGACCTGCAGTTTGGGATAATAGCTGCCGCCGGCGCGCTCATAGGCGTCGGCCCAGCCATGGTCGAATACGTATTCGCCGCGCGAGTGGCTCTTGAGGTAGCACGGCGCAGCCGCGACAAGCGTACCGTCGGCGGTGCGTGCGAGCACGTGCCGAGGCTGCCAGCCGGTACGCGGACCGACCGAATTGGATTGCTCCAGGGCCGCCAAGAACGCGTGCGCAATAAAGGGATTGTAAGCCCGCTGTTTGGCTCCCGGCGGCGCGCTCGAACCCGCTGCCGGCCGGCCATTGCCGGCGCCGGACTGGCCCTTTGTGCCGGCGGCGCTCGACTGTGGGTTCGCACAGTCGTCCCATTCGCCAGCGTCGACCGCGTCGATTGTCTCCGCAACGCTGATACGCAGCTCGGTCATGCGCGGCGCTCTCGATTGCTCCGGCCTTTCACGGCTGGAATCCTTCGAAGATAATCTGGTCAGCCCAGCGCAGCGCGTGCTGGCGCTCGGCGTCGCTGTGAATAGTCCAGGCCAGCAGCGGCAAACGCAAAAGCCTGCGCGCGAATACCGGTGCGAGCGCGGGTAAATCCGCCGCCGCATAAGCGATAAATTGCGGCTGCGCGACCAAAGCCGTCAGTGAATAGCCCATTCCGTGACGCATCCAAGCCGGCATCAAATCCCAATATGGATGCGGCCGGTACTTGGCCGCAACGATCCCGCAAGCAAGGCTGCGCGCTTTGTGTCGCACCGCTTTGATCTGCCATGGGTCGAACGACATGGGCGCTGCCGGGCCGGCATAGGGGGCGAGGACCTCGGCAACACGATCGGCAAGCCGCACGTCGCCGTCGAAGCGGCTTTTGATCTCGATCAGTATCGTCGCGCGAGCGCCGACGAGATCACAGAGATCGCCAAGGGTCATCATCCGTTCGCTGCTGTCCCGGAACGGCACCCGTTTGAGTTCGGCGGCGCTGAGCCGATCGAGCCTGGCCTCGCCCTCGGTAAGCCGGCCGAGTGCATCGTCGTGATAGACCATGGCTTCGCCGTCGCCGCTGAGCTGCACATCGACTTCGATGCCGAATCCAGCGGCGATCGCGGCGCGCACCGCAGCGGCGGTGTTTTCGATCAGACCTTTGGTCGGATCGTGCAGCCCGCGATGCGCGATCGGCCGCGCGGTCAGCCAATCAAGCGGCGGTGTCACGAACACTGCCCGGTCAGGAGATCTCGAACGCGCCTTCTACCTCGACTGCGGCATCGGCCGGCAGCGCCGCCACGCCGACCGTCGAGCGCGCGTGCTTGCCCTTGTCGCCGAACACCGCGACCATCAGATCGGAGGCGCCGTTCATCACCTTTGGCCCGTCGCCGAAGCCCGCCGCCGAATTGATAAAGCCGCCGAGCCGTACCACGCGAACGACCTTGTCGAGATCGCCGATCGCAACCTTGACCTGAGCCAGCAGATTAATGGCGCAGGCGCGTGCCGCTTTTTGCCCATCCTCGATGGAAACCGCGCCGCCAAGCTGCCCTTTGGCGACAAGCTTGCCGTCGGCGCCAAAGCAGAGCTGGCCGGAAACCGTGAGCAGGTTGCCTGTACGCACGAAAGGTACGTAATTCGCGATCGGTGCCGGCGGATTGGGCAGGCTGACACCAAGCTCTCGCAACTTGTTTTCGGCAGATCCGGCCATGGTTAACTCCGCAATGTTAATGTTATTGGGCGCAGCGTTTCTGTCCGAAGACTGCATCGCGCGCAAGCGGTGCGATTGCTGTTGCGGGACGCCGGTGAGCTGCCTATGTTCGCGGGCATCGTCGCGGGCAATCGCAATAGTGCCGGCAAAGCCGACGTGTGAGCGGGGGAGACCGGGGAGGGGACGATCTCGGCAACGAGCAATGTGAGCGCAATAATGGTTCTGGATCACGTGTTCGCGATGCGCGCGGCTCTATTGTCCCTCGGCCTCTTGGCGTTGACTTCATTATCAGTCGCACGGGCCGAGGAGGCGAGCGCAAGCGCGCCGATTGCGTTGGTTCCGCACCGTGCGATCTATGATCTGTCGCTTGGGACGACGCGCTCGAATTCACAACTAGCCGGCGTGCGCGGGCGCATTCTTTACGATTTTGGCGGCAGCGCCTGCCAAGGCTATTCGCTCGAATTTCGGCAGGTGTCGGAGCTCGACAGCGGGGAAGGCAAAGTTTCCACCAGCGATTTGCGGTCAACGACGTGGGAAGGGGCCGACGCCAAGAGCTTCAAATTCACCTCGCAAAATTTTGTCGACGAGAACCTTGTCGACTCGGTGGACGGCCGCGCCGAACGCGAGGCCACCAAGACGGCGGTAGCCCTGGAGAAGCCGCAGCAAAAGAGTCTCAGTCTCGCTCCGGGCGTCGTATTTCCGACCGAGCACATGGTGCGGGTGATCAAAGCTGCGCGCGCAGGTCAGACCGTTCTGAACTTTCCGGTCTATGACGGTTCGGAAACCGGAGACAAAGTCTTCGATACGCTCACCGTGATCGGCCACGAGATCAAACCCGAGGAGCGCAATCACGACGACGCGGCGGCCGCTGAAGCGAAGCTCGCTTCGGTGCCGCGCTGGCCCGTCACCGTCAGTTATTTCGAGCGCGGCAAGACGGACGATGACACCGAACAAACGCCGGCGTATGCCATTAGCTTCGAGCTCTACGCCAACGGGATTTCGCGCGCGCTGGCGCTCGATTACAATAACTTCGTCATCAACGGAAAGCTCGCATCGCTCGAAATCAAGGACACGAAGCCCTGCCGCTAAAGCATGATCCCGAAAAGTGGATGCTGGTTTTCGGAAAAGATCATGCTCAAACAACAAGCAAAAGCGAAATACGAATCAATTAAAATCATTTCGCTCTTTGCCTATTTATCGGCGGGTTCAAAACCGAGGCCGCGGACCAGGACCGCATCGCCGAAACGGGCGCGCAAATCATCGACGGCGTGTTCCGCCAGCGCCGCGCGGCCATCGACAAGATCGGCGGGATCGGCCGCATCGGCCGAGTCAAGCGCGCTCATCCCAACGCCGAGCAGGCGAAATCGCGTGCCATCGGTTTCGTGCTCTAACAGCGTGCGTGCGGCGGCAAAGATGCGTCCGGCAAGTTGAGTGAGCGTCTCAAGCGAACGCGCGCGAGTACGGATTTTGAAATCCGCCGTCTTGAGCTTCAGCGTCACCGTGGCGCCGGCGAGTTCCTTTTGTTTCAGCCGGGCCGAGACCTCCTCCGACAGGGTCCACAGAATGCGTTCCAATGTTCGAAAATCGCTGATGTCGCTCTCGAAGGTGGTCTCCGCCGAAACGCTCTTGGTTTCACGTGCCGCGTCGACCTTGCGCTCGTCGATGCCGCGAGACAGCCGGGAGAGGCGCCGTCCTTCCTCGCCGTAGCGTCGCATCAATTCGATTTCTCCGGCCCGCTGCAGATCCGCGATGCGATGAAAGCCGTCCCGCGCATAACGCGCGGCGCTGATGGCGCCGACGCCGAAAATGAAACTCACCGGCTTGGATGCGAGAAAAGCCGGCGCATCTTTGGCGCTGAGCACGGCGAAGCCGCGCGGCTTGTCAAGGTCGGACGCGACCTTGGCCAGAAACTTATTGCAGGATAGTCCGATCGAAACCGTGATGCGAAGCTTGTTCTCCACTTCGGCGGCAAAGCGCGCAAGCGCCTTGGCGGGTGACATGCCGTGCAGGCGCGTGGTGCCGGAAAGATCGAGAAATGCTTCATCGATCGAGAGCGGCTCGACCGCGGGCGTGAGCGCCAGCATCATTTGGCGGACCTCGCGTCCGACTTTGGCGTATTTTTCCATGTTGGGACGGATGACTTTGGCGTGGGGGCACAGCCGCAGCGCCTGAAACATCGGCATCGCGGAGCGCACGCCATAGATGCGCGCGATATAGCATGCGGCCGCCACGACGCCGCGCTTGCCGCCGCCGACGATCACCGGCTCCGCCGCGAGGCTGGGGTCGTCCCGCTTCTCTACTGATGCGTAGAATGCATCGCAGTCGATGTGCGCAACCGAGAGCATTTCAAGCTCTTGATGGCGGACGAGGCGCGGCGAGCCGCAAGCACTGCAGCGCGCCTGCGCGGGCGCCGTGTCGGTGAGACAGTCGCGGCAGAAAGCAGGGTCAGTGCTCACGGCGGCCCCTTACGGCAAATCGCGCTCCCATACTTTCCCGAGCGCTTGGCGCGCCCGAGCCACTTCGGCAGGATCGATGCCGGCGCTGGCGGCAAATGCGATCAGGAGATTCTCGTCAGCCAGAATATGCTCGAGCAGGCCGGCGAGAAAGTTGGGCTCGCGAGCGGCGTCGCGGATCGATTGCACGGCGATGCCGGTCGAGGCGACAAAGCCGCTGAGCCGGCCATCGTCCTCGGCTATGAAGGCAAGCGCCTGAACTGCCAGCATTTCGGCCGTTTGCCGCGAGTATGACGGCCGCTTTTGCATGGTTTCTATTTGCGTTTCCGCAAGAAATCGGGCCTAGCTTTGCGGCTTAGTGCTTGCCGCAACGGTGATTCTTTCAACCGCTGAGTTTGCGCCGGCAGAGCGAATAAGGAAACCGAGGGTGGCCAAAACCGTCCTGATTGTGGAGGACAACGAGCTCAATATGAAGCTCTTCCACGATCTCCTGGAGGCGCACGGCTATGCCACCCTCGCGACGCGCAACGGCATCGAGGCGCTCGATCTCGCGCGCAAGCATCGCCCGGATCTGATCCTGATGGATATTCAGCTCCCGGAAGTCTCGGGGCTGGAAGTCACAAAACATCTCAAGGACGATCAAGAGTTGCGGCACATTCCGGTGGTTGCCATCACCGCCTTCGCGATGAAAGGCGACGAGGAGCGCATCCTCGCCGGCGGCTGCGAAGCTTATTTGTCCAAGCCGATCTCGGTCGGCAAATTCATTGAGACGGTACGCCGCTTCTTAGGCAACGCGTAATCGCAATCGCGGCCGGCGTATCGGCGCCGTCGAACGCGGGCTAATCCGCAGTCGCGGGTTAATCACAATTATTGTGGTTGACGCTGACGGGACGCTGGACCCTAGACTTGATGGTTGATTTCGCCAGTAGTTCCGTTAGCCTTCTCACACAGTAGGCCTGCTCGCTGATTACTGGGGCTATGCGGCGAGCGTGGTGACGCGAAGAAATCGCGCGAAAAACTCTTGCGAATACATTGATAACCCTGCGGAATGCTCAGGTCCGCCGCATCTCCTGGGGTCCGTGGGGTTCGGCCGGCACGGGGGCGGTGCGAGTGGCCTCCTCATGACACCGTTCCCGGCCGGCCACCTTTTATTTGCCTAGCCGGCTGTGCTCTCCACAAAACGGCATCGCTTTGCTCGCCTCTCGCCCGGGCGTCCACGACATTTAGGCCATCGGTTCGGGGGCAAAACACGAATGGCCGGAGCAAGTCCGGCCATCACAAGCGACCACGGCAAGCGACCAGCCGATTAAGGACCTACTTGATCTTGGATTCGCGAAATTCGACGTGCTTTTTGGCCACCGGATCGTATTTCTTCTTGACCAATTTATCGGTCATGGTGCGCGAATTCTTGCGCGTCACGTAATAAAAACCGGTGTCCGCGCTGGACACGAGCTTGACCTTGATCGTCGTGTTCTTGGCCATGAGATCCTCAGTATTACCGCGTTCGGCGCAACCTAGTTAGCGCGCCGCGATTGTCAAGAAAGCGCTGTTGAACGAAGTTTTGCAGGGCTTGTTTGCAGGGCTTGGTAGACTCGATCACAGGATTTCCCGGACGAAGCGCTTGTGTAGCATCCGATAGAGCGGCACCGGATGATCGTGGCTCATCCCGGCGGCGATGCGGTCCTGCAGTTCTTCGAGGACGACCGCGGTAATGCCTGGCACATCGAGCTCTCGGGCTTGGGCGATCGGCAACCAGACCAGCTCGACGAGTTCTTTGTCGGGACCGACAAAGCCGTCGTCGCGGCGCGCGATTGCGGAGACATCGGCGGTGAAGAACCGGCTGTCGAACCGCAGCGGCCGTCGCGGCGGCGTAATGGCGCGGGCGATAAAATGGACGGCGCGCAGGTCGGGCGCGATGCGGGCTTTGGCAAAAGCCTGCCACGGCCCTGGCGGGACATGCATCGGTTCGTCCGTGCGCACCCCGAGCATGATTCCGGTTTCTTCATAGGTTTCGCGCACCGCCGCGAGTGCAAAAGCGGCCGCTTTGGCCAGGCTCGGCCGCCGCACGCGCTGCATCAGCTTTCTGGCGTGCTGCCGGTGCAGCGCCGCAGCGGCCGCCATCAGCCGATCGGCGGGTTCGATGCGGCCGCCAGGAAACACAAATTTGCCGGGCAGAAAGCGATGGCGCTCATGCCGGCGGCCCAGCAGAACTTTCGGCACCTCGCCGGAGCGATCGACCAGGATCAGCGTTGCGGAATCCCGCGGTTTGAGATTTGGAAACGACTGGTCGCGCATGCTGCGCGTGAGCCGCTCGGCGCGGTCCGCTGCGGTTCCGCCGGCGCTGACGCTCAAATCGTCATCCATCAAAAACACTCTTTGCTCAGCGGCGGCCGCGGCCGTGCCGGCCGCGCGCGGATTTTGACCCGGATTTCGAGCCAGCTTTCGGGTCAACTTTCGGGCCGTGTCGCGGTGGATGTCCAGCCCGCTTCGTTGTACCCGCAGTGCGGCCCGCGTGCTGATCGACGAGCCTGAAGCGGAGCGCGCCAGCAACCGGCGCCGCCTCGACGAGTTCGACGGTGACGGGATCGCCGAGCCGGTGCGTCGCCGAGCGGCCGACAAAAGCGCGGCCAGCCTCGTGAAAGCGAAAATATTCGTCGCCGATGGTGCGCGCCGGAATGAAACCGTCCGCGCCGGTTTCGTCGAGTTCGACAAACAGTCCGGCGCGCGTCACCCCGGAAATGTGCCCGTCGAAAATCGCGCCGACGCGGTCGGCCAAGAAATGAGCGATCAGCCGATCGGCGGTTTCGCGCTCGGCCTTCATGGCCCGGCGTTCGGTGGCAGAAATGTTTGCCGCGATCTCGGCGAGGCCGCGCGTATCCGTTCCGTCCGGCAAGCCGTCGGCCCCGAGTTTGAGCGCTCGGATCAGCGCGCGATGGACAACAAGATCGGCATAGCGGCGGATCGGCGAAGTGAAATGCGCGTAGCGGCGCAGATTGAGCCCGAAATGGCCGAAATTCTCCGGCGAATATTCCGCCTGCGCCTGTGTGCGCAACACCACTTCATTGACCAGCCGTTCGACGTCGCGGCCCTTCACGCGCGCCAAAATGCCATTGAAGCCATCGGGGCGAAGCGTTCCGCCTTTCGGCAGCGAGATGTCGAGGGTGGCCAAAAATTCGCGCAACGCGTTGAGCTTTTCCGGCGATGGCTCGTCGTGGACGCGATAGATCAGCGGCACTTTGGCGCGCTCGCAGGTCTCCGCGGCCGCGACATTGGCGAGGATCATGAATTCCTCGATCAGGCGGTGCGCCTCGAGCCGTTGCGGCATGATCACGCGATCGACGGTGCCATCCGATTTGAGAACGATTTTGCGCTCCGGAATGTCCAGATCGAGCGGTCCGCGCTCGTTGCGGGCGCGCAGCACCGCGCGATAAGCGGCGTAAAGCGGCGCCAAAATCCTGCCGGCGATCGGTTCGGTAATCTCGTCGGTGCGGCCTGAGACTGCAAGCTGCGCCTGCTCGTAATGCAGCCGTGCCGCCGAGCGGATCAAGACGCGATGAAAGCTGTGCGAGCGCTTGCGGCCGTCGGCTCCGATCACCATACGCACTGCCAGTGCCGGACGATCCACGTGTGGCCGCAGCGAGCACAAATCGTTGGAGATGCGCTCGGGCAGCATCGGCACCACCCGGTCGGGAAAATAGACGGAGTTACCGCGCTTTTGCGCCTCGCGATCGAGCTCCGACGCGGGCTGGACATAATGCGCCACATCGGCGATGGCGACGCTGACAATATGGCCGCCCGGATTGCGCGGATCGGCATCAGGGATGGCATGGACCGCGTCGTCGTGATCCTTGGCGTCGGGCGGATCGATGGTGACGAACGGCACCTCGCGCCAGTCTTCGCGACCGGCCGCGGAAGCCGCGTGCGCCGCCTCCGCTTCGGCAAGGACGGCGCGTGTGAAGACATGCGGAATGTCGTGGGCGTGAATGGCGATCAGACTCACGGCGCGCTCGGTCTTGAGCGAGCCGAGCCGCTCCACGACGCGGCCGCTCGGAAGGCCAAATCGTCCGTGCCGGCTCACCTCGACCACAACGAGATCGCCATCGGACGCGCCCGCTGCCGCTTCGGCAGCGATCGCAAGTTCGCGGCCGAGTTGCTTCTTGTCGATCGGAACCAGCCGGCCGCCGCCGCCCGCGAGCGCGCGGAAAATACCGAGCGCGCGATGTTTGGCGCGATCGATAAGCTTTATGACGCGTCCGCTTGTTTCCTCGTTTGGAGACCGCTCGATGCGCAGGAGCGCGCGGTCGCCGACGCCCGCGATCTCGTCGGGCCGGGCGCGGCGCGGCGTATGGATGCGGATGATCGGCGGCGCGCCGTGGGCCTCTTCGTCCCACTCGGTCGGTCGGGCCACGAGCTCGCCGTCGCTGTCGCGGCCGGTGACGTCCGCAAGAACGACCGGTGGCAAAGTGCCGGCGTGATGCAGCCGTTTGCGGTGGCGATCGATCCGGCCTTCATCGGCCAAATCGCGCAGCATACGCTTGAGCG
Organism: Xanthobacteraceae bacterium; assembly: GCA_049286035.1. Taxonomy (GTDB): domain Bacteria; phylum Pseudomonadota; class Alphaproteobacteria; order Rhizobiales; family Xanthobacteraceae; genus BOG-931. Next base: position 27,330 of record JBAQBC010000312.1, on the reverse strand, counting down.
CGGCACGATCGGCATTCTTGGCGCCGAAGGCGCGCGCGATTTCGCGGACGCCGACCTTGCCGCTGCGTTCGCGGATGAAGGCGACAAGTTCCTCGCGTGAGGGCAGGCGTCTTGAGGGCACTTGTCTCATGGGCGGCTCGCCGGCCAATTCGGCCCGCGGCGCAGTGCGTGAAGATTATTCGGCAGCTTGCGTCGTCTTGCGTGGATTATGCGCGGGGCGCTTTGCGGCGCTTCCTGGGGGTCGTTTCGATGACGCCTTGATATGTCTCGCGGTACCCGGCGATGGCCGTTTGGTCCGGCGCGGGCGCGCGTGCGGCGCGGGCGCGTTGCGTTCCGCGCGCGCGTCGATCAGAGCCACCGCTTCGTCAAGCGTCACGGTCTCCGGCGTCTTGTCGGCCGGCAGCGTCGCGTTGATGCCGTTGTGGCTTACATAGGGGCCATAGCGGCCGTTCTTTGCAACGACCGCGCCGCCTTTGACCGGGTGGTCGCCGAGCGGCCGGCCCGGATCGGCGCCAAAGCGGCTTCCGCGCGAGCCCTTGGCGCGCTTCTCGGCAATGAGCGTCACCGCCCGATTGAGACCGATCGTGAATACCTCTTCCGGCGATTCGAGATTGGCGTAGGTCTTGCCGTGCTGAACGTAGGGCCCGAACCGGCCGATGCCGGCGCGGATCGGCTCGCCGTCCTCGGGATGGCGGCCAACTTCGCGCGGCAAGGAGAGCAGAGCGAGTGCGCGCTGCAGATCAATTTGATCCGGCGTCGTTCCTTTGGGCAGCCCGGCACGGCGCGGCTTCTCGCCATTGACCGCTTCGCCAAGCTGCAAATAGGGACCGAAGCGTCCGCTGCGCAGCGTCACCTCGAGACCCGATTCCGGATCCTGGCCGAGGACTTTGGTGCCGATATCAGCCGAACCATCGGCCGGGATCGACAGCGGCCGCGTATAACGGCACTCGGGATAATTGGAGCAGCCGATGAAAGCGCCGAACTTGCTCAGCTTGAGCGACAGCCGGCCGTTGCCGCAATTCGGGCATTGCCGCGGATCGCCGCCGTCGGCGCGCGGCGGAAACAAATGCGGCGCGAGCAGGCTGTCCAACGCGTCGATCACCGCGGATATTTTCAAGTCCTTGGTCTCGTCAATTGCGGCGATGAAATCGCGCCAGAAATCGCGCAACACTTCGCGCCAGTCGATTTCACGGTCGGCGATCAGATCGAGCTGTTCTTCCAGACGCGCCGTGAAGTCGTATTCGACATATTTGGCGAAGAAGCTTTCGAGGAAGGCGACGACAATGCGGCCGCGATCCTCTGGGTAGAGCCGCCGTTTGTCGAGCCGGACATATTTGCGGTCCTTGAGCACTTGCAGGATCGAGGCGTAGGTTGACGGCCGGCCGATGCCGAGCTCCTCCAAACGCTTGACCAGCGAGGCTTCGGAATAGCGCGGCGGCGGCTCGGTAGAGTGCTGGTCGGCCGCGATCGACTTCTTGGCAAGCCGCTCTCCGGCCGACATTTGCGGCAGGCGGCGGGCGTCTTCATCTTCGGGGTCTTCGTCGCGCCCTTCCTGATAAAGCGCAAGAAAGCCGTCGAACTTCACTACCGTACCGGTGGCGCGCAGCTCCAAACGGCGTCCGCCGACATTGGCCTCGATGTCCGCGGTGGTGCGCTCGAGCTCGGCCGTTTCCATCTGGCTCGCCACGCTGCGCAACCAGATCAGCTCGTACAGTTTTGCCTGATCCTGATCGAGAAAGCGCTTGGTCTCGCTGGGGCGGCGTGGCAGTTCGGTCGGACGAATGGCCTCATGCGCTTCCTGCGCATTCTTGGTCTTGGTCTGATAACGGCGCGGCGCCGACGGAACGTAGTCGCGGCCGTAATCGCTCTCGATCACCTGCCGGATCGCGCCGATGGCTTCTTCAGCCATCTCGACGCCGTCGGTTCGCATATAGGTGATCAAACCGACGGTTTCGCCATTGATGTCGACGCCTTCATAGAGCCGCTGCGCCACGCGCATCGTATGCGCCGGCGCAAAGCCGAGCTTGCGGCTTGCTTCCTGCTGCAAAGTGGATGTCGTGAACGGCGGGTAGGGGTTGCGCTTGAGCGGCTTGGCTTCAACCGAGGTGACAGTGAAGGTGGCGGTTTCGAGCGCCTGTTTGAACGCTTCGGCTTCCGTTGCGGAGCCGATGTCGAGACGCTGCAGTTTTTTGCCGTCGGCGCCGGTGAGCCGCGCCTCGAAAGTTTCGTTGCGCGGCGTCGCCAGCGTGGCGATCAGCGACCAATATTCCTGACGAACGAATTTTTCGATTTCCAGTTCGCGGTCGGCAACCAGCCGCAAGGCGACTGATTGGACGCGGCCGGCGGAACGCGCGCCGGGCAGCTTGCGCCACAGCACCGGCGACAGCGTGAAGCCGACGAGGTAATCCAGCGCCCGGCGCGCCAGATAGGCGTCTACCAGGGCCTGATCGATCTTGCGCGGATGCGCCATCGCATCCGTGACCGCCTGTTTGGTGATGGCGTTGAATACCACGCGCTCGACCGGCTGGGATTTGAGCGCTTTTTTCTCCTTGAGCACCTGCAAGACGTGCCAAGAGATCGCCTCGCCCTCGCGATCTGGGTCGGTCGCCAGGATCAGCTTATCGGCATCTTTGACCGCTCGCGCGATGTCGTTCAGGCGCTTCTGCGCCTTGGGATCAACCTCCCAGATCATCCGAAAATCGGCGTCGGGCTCGACCGAACCGCTTTTGGCTGGGAGGTCGCGGACATGGCCGAACGAGGCCAGGACCTCGTAGCCTTTGCCGAGATACTTATTGATCGTTTTCGCCTTTGCGGGCGACTCCACCAGTACAAGATCCATGTTAGCCCGATGATTTTTCTAGCTTTTTGCCAATTCTACGCTCAAGTCGCAGCTACAGACCGCCGGGAACATGGGTAATGCACCCCTGCCTGTCAAATCGTTACCGGTGGAAAAGAGGCGCGGAAATAGCCTCGCATTGCGGAGTAATCAGGGCGGCGGCCGATTACACGTCGATACACGCTCTGATTGTATAGTTGTCAATCGTAACGTTGAAGTATAGACAGTTTTGAGGACCTAAAGCCCTGACGGAGCGACTGTTTGCGACGGGACATCTTCTGCGTGCGGTCGCGCGGTACGGAATAATCAGGGGCCGAAATGGACGGGACAGCGAGCGAGGAGACCCCGGATCAGGCGGCGCAATATATTGCCTCTTTGACGCAGGAGCTTGCCGAGATCGCGCGTCGCAATGGGCTCGATACGTTGAGTCAAATCCTCGAAATGGCGCGGCTCGAAGCCGATCAGCTCATCAAGCGCTAGGGCAGTGCGTGGTCCGGCCGCCGCCTCGACGAACGATTTTGCTTGATCGTTGCCCTTTTGCCACATTCGGTTAATGTGCTAGGACTATAAATGGGCCAATCGGGGGAGTGGGGCTCATGAAGCAAAATTTACTTCGTCCGACCGCTTTTCTCGGGACGGTGGCGGCAATGCTCGCCGTAACTGTAGCGCTGACGCTTTCCCATGCGACGCATTTCGGGGGAAGCATCGGCAACCTGAAGTGCTACGACGTAGCAGGCGGAAAAGAGAAAGCCTGTTGAATTGGCGGGCCGCGCCCGATAGTCGCGCGGCTCAATAGAGTCGCGCGGCTCAGCAGATTATCGTCGCGTGGCTCAATGCATTAATGCGTGCACGCCATAAGCCACAACACTTGAAAACAACAATACGAGTGGTGCTGCACAGCAAAATGCGACAATGACTTGAACCGTAACGCGGACCATCGGCCGCTGATTTGCGACATTGAGAAAGTGACTCATTTGACGCGCTCCCCACCCGTTGTGTTCTCGCGACGCGAGGCGGGTGAGCCACCTCTGCGCACCCGCATTTCTTGCACGCTACAACCCCCCGGTCTGTGACCGCCATCACACCCGGTCGCGTGAGGTAAAGCCGTTAAAATCGGCACAACTTGGGGAGCTTGGGGCTCCTTTGCTTCGCGATCGGTGCCGGGATCACGCTTTAAATCAGCAACACCATGCCGCCACCGTGGCGTTCGAGCCGGCCCGCGATTTCAAGCTCCAACAGCACCATGCGCACGATGCGCGGCGAAGTGCCGGACAGCCGGATCGGGTCATCGAGCGAGACCGGTGTCGGGCTTAGCAGCGCGATGACGCGTGTTCGCTCATCGGGGGCCGGCTCGGCTTGCGTTTTTTCGTGTTCGTCGGTGTCTTCCTCGCGCGCGGGAAGATCGGCGCCGATGATCGGCCGCAGCACGGATACGACATCGTTGGCTTCGGTGACCGGGGTAGCGCCTTGCTTGATCAGGCTATTGGTGCCTTCGGCGCGCGGATCAAGCGGGGAGCCCGGTACGGCAAAGACTTCGCGACCCTGTTCAAGGGCGAGTCGCGCAGTGATCAGCGAACCGGAACGCTTCGCCGCTTCCACGATGACGACGCCAAGCGACACACCCGAGATCAACCGATTGCGGCGTGGAAAGTCGCGGGCCCGTGGCTCCCAGCCGAGCGGCATTTCAGTCAAAGCCAGTCCGGTCCGCAGGATCTCATCGAGGAGGCTTGTGTGTTCAGGCGGATAAACGCGATCCTGTCCGCCGGCGAGAACGGCCACCGTACCCGTCGCCGTGCTGGCGCGGTGCGCGGCGGCATCGATGCCGCGCGCAAGGCCAGATGCAATGGCAAATCCCGCGGCACAAAGCCCGTGCGTGAGCCGCTCGGTGATCTTCACGCCGGCGGCCGAGGCGTTGCGCGAGCCGACGATCGCGACCAGCGGCATCCCCAGCACGGCGGTATTGCCGCGGATTGCAATCAAGGGCGGCGCGTCATCGATCATTTGCAGCCGGTGCGGATAATCGGCTTCGCCAAGCGCGACCAGCGCAACACCGAGCTGACGGCACGCGTCGATCTCCTGCTCCGCCTGTTCGCGGGAGCAAATTTGCGGGCCAGTTGTGCCGCCGCCGCGGCGCGCCAGTGTCGGCAGCGCCGCGAGCGCCGCGCGTGCTTCGCCGAAATGGTTGATCAGCGCGCGAAAGGTCCGCGGGCCGACATTCTGACCGCGGATAAGCCGCAGCCAGTCGAGCCGCTGCTCATCCGACAAATGTATTGGTTCAATGGTCTCGCTCACCCCAACCCCGAATGCTCGGTTCCAGTTGCCGTCTTACTGCCAAGATGGAACCGAACTCATATGTTGCAAAATACGCGGCAAACCCTCACAGTCGGGCAGGGATGACAACAGGGCGGGGGTATCTTGCGCGCTAGCACGTCGAGGCGGGCTTTTCGCGTCGTCCTGATCAAACCGTCGCACTACGACCATGACGGCTACGTCATTCAATGGCGGCGCTCGACGTTGCCGTCGAACAGCTTGGCGAGCGTCTATGGCTTGATCGAGGAATGCGCGCGCGCCCGCACGCTCGGCCCGGACGTCGAGATCGAAGTCGAAGCCTGCGACGAGTGTAATACGATCGTCGACGTTGCCGGCGTCGCCAAGCGCGTTCGCGCAAGCGGCGGCGGGATGGTCGGACTGATCGGCGTACAATCCAACCAATTTCCCCGCGCGCTCGATCTCGGCCGGCAATTCCGCGCGCATGGACTGCCGGTGGTGATGGGCGGTTTTCACATCTCCGGCTGCATCGCGATGCTGCCCGAACTGCCGAGCGATCTTAAGGAAGCGCTCGATCTCGGCATCACGCTGTTCGCCGGCGAGGCCGAAGGGCGCATGGCCGAAGTTTTGCGCGATGTCGCCGCGGGACAATCGAAGCCAATCTACAATTATCTCACCGACCTTCCGGAAATGGCGGCCGCCGTCTATCCGATTCTGCCGCGGGAGGTCGTGACCCGCGTCGCCGGACATTATTCCAGTTTCGACGCCGGGCGCGGCTGCCCGTTTCAGTGCAGCTTCTGCACGATCATCAATGTGCAAGGCCGCAAGTCCCGCTATCGCACGCCCGACGATGTCGAGGCGATCGTGCGCGCCAACGCGGCGCAGGGGATCACGCGTTTCTTCATCACCGACGACAATTTCGCCCGCAACCGCAATTGGGAATCGATCCTCGATCGTCTGATCGCGCTGCGCGAGCAGCAAGGGTTCAACATCAGGCTCCTGCTTCAGGTCGACACGCTGTGCCACCGCATTCCCGGCTTCATCGAGAAGTCGGCGCGCGCCGGCTGCACCGCGGTGTTCATCGGGTTGGAGAACATCAATCCGGAATCGTTGATGGGGACGAAGAAACGGCAGAACAAGATCTGGGAATATCGCGAAATGCTGCTGGCGTGGCGCGGCCAAAAGGTGATGACCTATGCCGGCTACATTCTCGGCTTCCCGACCGACACGCCGGAATCGATCGCGCGCGATATCGAGATCATCAAGAAAGAGTTGCCGGTTGATATTCTGGAATTCTTCTATTTAACGCCGCTGCCGGGTTCGGAGGATCACAAAAAACTGTTCATGCGCGGAGTGCCGATGGACCCCGACATGAACAAATACGATCTGGAACACGCCTGCACCGGTCACCCGCTGATGTCGAAAGAAACCTGGATCGGGGTCTATGCCGATGCTTGGCGGCGTTACTATACCGACGCGCACGTCGAGACGATCATGCGGCGGGCCATCGTTTCCGGCATCAATCGCACCAAGGTTCTGGATTCGCTGACGATCTTTTCCGGCGCCGCGCGCATCGAGGGCGTCCATCCGCTGCAGTTCGGCTTCTTGCGCCGCAAGCTGCGAACGCAGCGGCGTTACGGCATGCCGATTCTTCATCCGCTGGTGTTTTATCCGTGGCGGCTTGCCGATTTCATCAAAGTCTGTTCGCAGTGGTTGCGGCTGATTTGGCGTTATCGCCGAATCATGGCGCGGGTCGCCAAGGATCCCGCAGCGCGCACCTATTTCGACGAGGCGTTGCGGCCGCACGCCTCGCCCGGCGAGACCGATCATTTTGTCGAAGTGTTCGCCGACAAGATTCCGCACACCCATGGCGCACCGGTGCGGCCGGCCGCCGTCGTCGCGGCGGAGTAATTAGCCACTGCCGATCGGGTGTTCGGTGCCGCTGACAAGCCGCGCGATATTAGCGCGGTGCATCAGCCAGATCAGCGCGGATAAGAGCAGAAACAATTTCGCTTCCGGCAGATTGCCGTTCCACCACAGCACCACGGGCGTTGCCGCCGTTGCGATGAGCGCGGCGAGCGAGGAATAGCGCGAGACTGCCGCGATCACGATCCAGATCAGGCAAAACGCGATCAGCGCCGGCCACAGCGCGAGGCCGAGCAACAGGCCGATATAGGTGGCGACGCCTTTGCCGCCTTTAAATCCGAGCCAAACAGGAAACAAATGGCCGAGGAAGGCGCCAAGCGCGGCATAAAGCGCCGCATCGCGGCCGAAGACGAAGCCGATCGGGGCGACAGCAACGGTACCTTTGAGAATGTCGCCGGCGAGCGTCGCTGCGGCCAAGAATTTGCGGCCGGTACGCAGCACATTGGTGGCGCCGATATTGCCCGAGCCGACGCTGCGCAGATCAGGCGCGCCGGAAAGCCGCGTCAAAAGCACGCCAAACGGTATCGAGCCGCACAGATAGCCGAAGATCAGCGCCGCGGCATATTGGAGCACAGATGACTGCATGTCCGCTCATTGTGGTGCGAGCCGGCGGGCCAGACCGTATCCGATTATCCCATTCGCACCCTGCCGGCGCTCGCCTCGCGCGGAGCAAATCCCGCCGCTACCGCTTCTGACCCGTCGCCATAGATCACGAGAGCTTTTCGTTTTTCGGCGGGCGCTTTGATCAGCGTGGCGAGCCCCGGCGTGAACGTCTTTCGCACGGTATCGGCGACGACCAAGGAGTCCGCGGTCGTTTCAGCCGGAACGTCGATATCGCTTTCGCAGTAGACGCAGCGCAATCTCACGTCATGCCGATGCGGCTCCTCAACGATGTAAAACTTGTTGGCCGCATATTGGCTTTCGGCGGGATCGGCCGTGATGCAGTTCTGGTTGGCACAGTGCAGTCCGGTGCCGATCGGCTGGCAATAGAGCGGATACTCGGGCTTGGCGAAGCCGCCCGGGAATTTGTGCAGCGATTTGTTCTTGTGCAAATGCAAGAGCAGCGAGATCAGCGCCATGCGCACCGGAACGCCGTAGGCGGCTTGCTGGAAATAGATCGCGCGGCGGTCGGTATCGAGCGAGGCATCGAGCTCGTTGACCCGGGGCAGGGGGTGCATGACGCTCGCTTCCGAATATTTGGGCTCGCCAAGAAACTTGGCATCGATGCGCGGATAAGGACGCTCTTTCTCGGTCCATCGCTCCTTTTGGAAGCGGGTGACATAGACGGCGTCGATCTTCTTCTGCAACACCACTCCGTCGATTTCCGGTTCGGCATAGAGCGAGAGTTGATGCGGCTGGTCGGAGGTGACGTAGAGCGCGTCGATGGCGCCGCCTTGTCCGGCGTCCTTCGATACCATGCGGCTGTGAAATTCTTCGCGCAGCCGGCGGTCGACATGCGCGGGCAATTCCATTCCCGGCGCGGGGAGGGGTTCAATCGTGGCGCCGAAGCGCGCCAGCGCGTAGACGAAGGAATGGATGGTGCGGCTGCCCTTGAGGTCGCCGGAAATGGCGATCTTCATATTGCGCAAGTTCTTGTTCTTCGACCGCAGCGTGAAAAGATCACACAGCGTCTGGGTCGGATGCTCGTGGCTGCCGTCGCCGCCATTGATCACCGGGATCTGCGCATATTCGGTCGCTAGCCGCACCGCCCCGTCGCGTGGATGGCGGATGACGACGATATCGGCGTAATTCGAAATCACCCGTATCGTGTCGGCGAGGCTCTCGCCCTTTGCGGCGGAACTGACCGCCGGATCGGCGCTGGTGATATTGGCGCCGCCAAGCCGCAGCATGGCGCTTTCGAACGACAGCCGCGTCCGGGTCGACGGTTCGTAAAAAAGGCTGGCCAGAATGAATTTCGAGGCGATATCGGTGCTGCGTCCGATCCGGTAGGAAACGTGATCGTCGGCGAGTTCCTTCAAAAACCCCTGCGCGACCTCGAAGACCGTTTCGATCTCCTTATTGGTGAGGTCATTGATCGAATTGATGTGCCGCGTCGGGGGCTGCGCCTTGGTCATTAAAGCCTTGCTATAGGCCCAATCGGCACATCGCGGCAAGTGCGGACTGGCCTCGCGCTCGCGGCGATGCACCGGAAACTGCAGTCGTTGGGAAAAGAACTTCCGTCTCCACGGCCATCTACCGCTTACTGGGCGCCTCGTACGCCAGCCGATCCAGAGCGCCTTGGAGGATGTAGGTGGCGGCGTGCTGATCGATCACCTTCTTGCGCGCGGCGCGGCTCGCATCGGCCGCAATCAGCGCGCGCTCGACGGCCGCGGTCGAGAGACGTTCGTCCCACAACGCGATCGGCAGCTCGGTCAGCCGCGCCAGATTGCGCGCGAAAGCGCGGGTTGCCTGCGCGCGCGGGCCTTCCGAGCCGTCCATGTTGATCGGCAAGCCCAGCACGAGGCCGGCGGCGCGCCGCTCCGCGGCGAGATCGAGGATGCGCCGTGCATCGAGGTTGAAACGCTGGCGCGAGATGGTTTCGACCGGCGCCGCGACCCGCCGGTCGGGATCGCTGGCGGCAACCCCGATGGTCTTGCTGCCAAGATCAAGCCCGATCAGCGCGCCGCGCGGCGGCAGAACTGCGATGGCGTCGGCAAGCGAAAAAACCGGCATGCGCTGCCGTTAGCACGGACGCGGAACCGGCGCGACATCGCCGATTGCAAGGCGCGCTTTTCCGGAAGGTGCCGCGCGATTATTGTTGAGCGCGTCCAGCATCCGCAACTCAAGGTCCCGCCATGCAAATCACCTGGTATGGTCACTCCGCCTTTCGCCTCGACTTTGCCGGCCACGCGGTCCTGATCGATCCTTTCTTCACCGGCAATCCCGCTTTCGTCTCCGACAAAGCGGCCGCGAGCAAAGGCGTCAAACATATCGTGCTGACGCACGGCCACGGCGATCATGTCGGCGACACGCTCGACATCGCGAGCGCGAACGGCGCGACGGTGACGACGAATTACGATCTCGGCATGTGGCTCGTTTCGAAGGGACTGCAAAACCTCAATCCGATGAATACCGGCGGCACGACCGATCTCGGTGGTTTTACGGTTTCGCTGGTGCGCGCCGACCATTCCTCAGGAGAGATGGTCGACGGCGCGTCGATATATCTCGGCAATCCTTGCGGGGCGATCATCAAAGCGCCGGGTGAGCCCACCGTCTATCACCTCGGCGACACCGATATTTTCTCCGACATGGCGCTCATTGCCGAAATCCACCAGCCGCGCATTGCCATGGTGCCGATCGGCGATCGTTTCACGATGGGCGCGACAACGGCGGCGATGGCGGTTAAGCGCTTCTTTAAGCTCGATGCCGTGATCCCGTGCCACTATGGCTCGTTTCCGATCATTGATGCGACGGCCGCCAAATTCGTCGGCGCCATGCGTGGCCACGCAACAAAGGTCGTCGTTCCGGAGAAAGGCAAAGCCATCGCGCTCTAAGCGGCGCAGAACGTGGTCTGGCCTTGGCCGGCGGTGGCTGCGCCTGTAAGCGGGCTCAAAAAAGCGCAGCGCCCGGTTTTGGGCCGGCGCTGCGTCAAGGCGATCGCTATAGCCGATCAGGCCTGGTGCGATTGCTCCCAGGCGATACGGGGGATGTCGCTGCGGGTAATTCCAATGTCGGCCAATTCACGGTCGCTCAACTGGGAAAGTTCCTGCACGGCGAGCCCATATCGCTTCCAGCTTTGGAAAAAGCGAATAACAGGCGACAACATGGGTTTCGTCCTTTCTCCGGCATTTGGCCGGAATCACAAGAAAAATATGGGGTTGCTTTACTGCAGCGCAATAAAATTGGTGCAGTGCAGCTAATTCAAAATAGCATGGCAAAAGACTGATATTTATTGAATCTTGAGTGCAGTTCCGCTCAGTGGAGCGTGACATTACATTGAATGACAGGTGAGCCATGAGATTAAGGCGTGGCTCTGAAATGGCTCGTAGCCACGGCGCAACACTTCGACTGCGGTTCCAATCACCCTGTTTTTTGCCGTGTTCGCCCGAGTTCCGCCCGACCCTGATCCCGCCTGCGCCGCAGTCGTCGATTGAAATCGCTACTGCCGTTGGGTCCACCCGGGGGAGTATCATGGGGACGACGCTCGAGCACCGCCGCTACGCCGAGGAATGTGTCGCCATGGCGCGGCTGGCTGAAGACGATCAGGACAAGATGCTATGGCTGACCTTGGCCCAGTCCTGGGTCAGGTTGGCCGAACACGTCGAGCGCAGCAGCACTGCAGAAGCGGTGCTCGAAACGCAGGCCGAATAGTCGACCGGGCTGCGCCGGCGCTAGCGCTCGAATTCAACTTCCAAAAATTTGAAGCAGAGCGGCTTACTGGCCGTGGCTGGCAAGAACCTGCTGGCAGGCGCGGCTGATCTTCGGCCGGTTGGCCTGCAGGCAGCCGAGGATCCCCAGCGTGTCATTGGCATTGGCCTGCAGCTGGGCCTGGCAAAACCTGGTGACGTCCGGGTGGCAGGCGGCGCGTTCGCGGTCGTTGCCCTGGTTCGCAGCGGGCGGCGGCTGCGCCGGGAATTGTTGGGCAGATGCGGACGCTGCAGCAACGACGAAAGCGATCGACAACATCGATATCCGGATCATGGTCCCTTGGTCCCCCATTTGCGGGCATCCGGCCCGTCGCCCCTTGGTAAATCTTATCTCATATTTTGCGCGCGCTGTCGCGCCGCCGGGCCGCTTCTATCGGGTTGTGCGCAAAGGTTTGGCGCTGTGTGTGATCGGGCCGCAACAACAATGTGGCGACGCGCTTGCGCGTCGGTGCGATGCGGGGATACATCTCGCCGTGAAGGGCGGTTAGCTCAGCTGGTAGAGCGTCTGCTTTACACGCAGAAGGTCGGAGGTTCGAGACCTTCACCGCCCACCAGCCTTCGCTCGCTTCGCGAGCTACGGCTCGGCAAGCCAGCCTGAGATGTCGGGGCGAAGCGAGCGCGGCGTAGCTTTGGAATTAGAGAAATACCTGAAATCGCACTGAGGTAGAGCTTTCGCAAAAAAGAGACTATCTAGGCAGTGACCCAAAAATCGCTCGGCAGCGGGCGTAGGCACCAAATAAAAACACCCGCGGCCATCGCAATTTTCTTTGCGACGGCACGCGGGCGGTGAGCAACGCCAGATCCGAAATCTCGGACCTGCCGAGGGAGGTGATTAGATCGCCTCTTTCAATTCCTTCGAAGCGCGGAACGCGACCTTCTTGCTGGCTTTAATTTGAATCGGTTCGCCTGTCGCCGGATTGCGGCCCATGCGCGCGGCGCGTTTTCTTACTTGCAGAATGCCCAAGCCGCCGATGCGGATGCGCTCGCCTTTCTTGAGATGCTTGACGATATTGCCGACAAGCCCGCCGAGGATGGCTTCGGCTTGCTTTTTGGAAAGCTCGTTGTCTTCCGCCAGACTCGCGGCGAGATGCTTTAATGTCACGGTCGTTGCGGTTGGTTTATTGGCCGCCATTGGTCCCTCCTCTAAAAGCGGTGGCGTGAAAAAAGCGCCGCTCACAACGAAGCAGTTAAACGATTCGGCTGCGGCTGACCACGCTATTTTGCCGATTCCACCGATGTTTTCTGCATGCCAGCCGTATCTGGTTCGGCTCTGTGGCAAGGATAAGGCGCCGCGAAATAGCGCGTTTAGGCCCTAAATCCTTGACTTGGCGGAGGGTCAGCCTTAACTGCCGACGGCGCCCGCGGGGGCGTAGCTCAGTTGGTTAGAGCGTCGGCCTGTCACGCCGAAGGTCGCGGGTTCGAGCCCCGTCGCTCCCGCCATACTACTGAAAACACACAATATTCTCAGCTGATCCCGCCGCTGCCTACTTCAGCGGCGAAACGCCCGGCGGGCACACGATCACGTCATAGCCGGTCGGCAGCCCGCTCCAGGTTCGTCCCGGTACCGGCGAGCAGGCGGCCGGGATGGGCTGGCAACCCAGTATGGTACAAGCGATCCGCGCCGGCTGCTGTGCCACGGTGTTATGCCGGGACGAATGGCCGCGGTGCTGGCTATTGGCCGCAATGGTGGTCGAGGCCGGCGTGGTCAATGCTCCGATACTGCGCGCTCGTTCCAGGACCGTCGTACCTGGATCAACGATACCGCGGGGCAAAGTTTCAGATGCGACCAATTGTTGGCCGCATCACCCCCGATAGATCGGGGCCGGCTGCGTGAAGAAACTCCACAGGATGTGATAGACGAGCGCATAATTCTTCTGCTGGAAGCTCGCGTGCGAAATGCCGGGCATCACCGCGAAATGCTTGTCGGGATTCGGCAGCCGGGCGAAGAAGGCGAGCAGATCCTCAAAGCTCGCGATGCCATCCCACTGTCCGCGCATGACCAATGTCGGCACGGTAATTTTCTCAGGGTCCACCACCGGGAGATTGCTGCACATGTCGACATAGGTGCCGGTCGGCACCGAGCTGTCGAGCGCGGTGACGGCGTCGGCGAAGGCCTCGATGACTTTCTCTTCGGCGGTGCCGGGATGATCGCGATCGAAGATCGAATGAATGAACGCCTTGTCGATCGGCCGCCGGTTCTTGGCTTTGAACTCGGGAAGTTTCTTTTTCCGCTCCGCAAGGGTCGGCGAGCCCTCGCCGGTCCACACCATGGCGTCGAGCGCGAGCCGGGCGACGAGCTGCGGGTGCCGCTGCGCGAATAACGCCGCGCGCAGCGCGCCTGACGAAATGCCATAGACGAGCAATGGCCGCTTGCCGCGGAGCCGCTGAATGTAAGTCGCGGCCGCGAAGCAATCGTCGGCGCCTTGTGCAATCGGAGCATTATTGTCGCGATCCTTGGTCGAGCGCCCGTAGCCTTCCATGTCTACGCACCAGCAGTCGAAGCCGCGGCGGGCGAACCAGTCCATGACCGATGAATCCAGCCGGCCATCGACCTGCAAGTCGAAGGTCGGCTGTGACGCCATTGACGAGCCGTGCACGAATAGGATGGTGCCGGCGGCACTGTTCGGATCGCCGCCGCATTTTTCGAACATGAACAGCTTCACATTGTCGTGTTTGCTGGTCCAATGCTCTTCGCCGCGGATTGCCGCAGCCCGAGTTGCGTCGTTCATTGTTCACCTGTTGGAGATTGTCGCTATCGCGATCCCCGCCGAGCGTGGTCGCGTTGCGAGCGAGACGTCTGGAGGTTGTCGCGCGAACCTAACATGCGTGGTGGCAGAATGCGACGCGACGACCGGCATCGCCGAGCGTGTTGCGGTTCGCGCTATGCACCAGGCCGCCTTGCACCTTTTTGTGCACTGCGCTAAGGGTCGCGACATTCGGCCTGCAGCGCGAATCCGCTTGATTTTGGGGCAAATCGGCGCACGTCCGTTGCACGCGGGATAGCGCCGCGCCGGGCACCTTGCCTATATGGGAGGGTGTCCTCGTTTGCCCGTCAGAAGGGTTCAATATGAGTCAATCTCTGGCTCAATTGCTGCTCGCCTATCTGCCGCTCATTGTGTTTATCGGCGTGGCGGCGGTAATCGGCCTTGCGCTTCTCGTCGTCGCCTTCCTCGTGGCCTATAAGCAGCCCGATCCGGAAAAACTCTCCGCGTACGAGTGCGGCTTTAACGCGTTCGACGATGCGCGAATGAAATTTGACGTGCGTTTTTACCTGGTCGCCATCCTGTTCATCATTTTCGATCTTGAGGTCAGCTTTCTGTTTCCGTGGGCGGCGGCGTTCGGCCGGCTCGGCGCGTACGGGTTCTGGTCGATGATGGTTTTCCTGGCGGTGCTCACCGTCGGATTTATCTATGAATGGAAAAAGGGAGCGCTCGAATGGGATTGAGCGAGCCCGCACTCGTCACCGCGCGAGAGAAAATCCTCGATCCGCGCACGGGAAAGCCCGTTGCCACCGATCCGTTTTTCTCGCGGGTGAATACCGAGCTTGCCGATAAGGGTTTTCTCGTCGCTGCCGCCGACGACCTGATCGCCTGGGCGCGCACCGGTTCATTGATGTGGATGACCTTCGGGCTCGCCTGCTGCGCGATCGAGATGATGCAGGTGTCGATGCCGCGCTACGACGTCGAGCGCTTCGGCTTTGCCCCGCGCGCTTCACCGCGCCAATCCGACGTGATGATTGTCGCGGGCACGCTCACCAATAAAATGGCGCCGGCGCTGCGCAAGGTTTACGACCAGATGCCGGAGCCCCGCTACGTGATTTCAATGGGCTCCTGCGCCAACGGCGGCGGCTACTACCATTATTCCTACTCGGTGGTCCGCGGCTGCGACCGTATCGTGCCGGTCGACATTTACGTGCCGGGCTGTCCGCCGACTGCGGAAGCGCTGTTGTATGGCGTGTTACTGCTGCAGAAGAAGATCCGCCGCACCGCGACGATTGAACGTTGAAAATGAACGAGACGCTCGACACGCTCGGCAAAAGCGTCGCTGATGCGCTTGGTCCCTCGCTGACCGGCCACGCGGTCGCTCACGGCGAACTGACGCTGATGGCGCAGGCGTCCGATATCGTTTCGGTTTTGCGTTTTTTGCGCGACGATTCGCGCTGCCTGTTCTGGTGCCTTATCGACATCACGGCCGTCGACTGGCCGAGTCGCGAGCGGCGGTTCGACGTCGTCTATCATTTGCTGTCGCCCAAACATAACGCGCGCATTCGGGTCAAGATCGAGACCGACGAGGCGACGCCCGTACCCTCGATGATCGAAGTGTTTCCCAATGCCGATTGGTACGAGCGTGAAACCTACGATCTCTATGGCGTGGTGCTCGCCGGGCATCCCGATATGCGGAGAATCCTCACCGATTACGGCTTCGAGGGTCATCCGCTGCGCAAGGATTTCCCGCTGACCGGCTTTGTCGAAGTGCGTTACGACGACGAACTCAAGCGCGTCGTTTACGAACCGGTCCGGCTGACGCAGGAATTCCGTAACTTCGATTTTCTCTCGCCCTGGGAAGGCACCGAGTACGTACTGCCGGGCGACGAGAAAGCGAGCGGGAAGGGCACATGAAGCCGACGCTCAAGTCCGGAATGACGCATCGCTTCGCTTACAAGGTGCCGGAGAACAAGACTGTTCCGCACACCTATCCGGAATCGCCTGAGATTGCGGCGATGCCCAAGGTGTTTGCCACCGGTTTCATGATCGTGCTGATGGAATGGGCGTGCACGCAATTGCTAGCGCCGCATCTCGATCCCGGCGAAGGCAGTCTCGGCGTGCATGTCGACGTCAGTCATCTAGCGGCGACGCCGCCGGGCATGACCGTGACCGTCGACGTGGAGTGCGTCGAGGTGGCCGGGCCGCGGGTCACATTTAAGGTCAAGGCCCATGACGGTCTCGATTTGATCGGCGAGGGCCGGCACGAGCGCTTCGTCGTCATGTGGGACAAGTTCAATGCGCGGCTGGCGGCGAAAATCGCCAAATTGGCTGAGGTGGCGTGATGGCAGAGACGGCGCCACGCAATTTCACGATCAATTTTGGGCCGCAACATCCGGCGGCGCACGGCGTTTTGCGTTTGGTTCTGGAGCTCGACGGCGAAGTGGTCGAGCGGGTCGATCCGCATATCGGGCTTCTGCACCGCGGCACGGAAAAGCTGATCGAGTACAAGACTTATTTGCAGGCGGTGCCTTATTTCGACCGGCTGGATTATGTGGCGCCGATGACGCAGGAGCACGCTTTCTGTCTCGCCATCGAGCGCCTGCTCGGCCTGCAAGTGCCAAAACGCGCGCAGATCATCCGCGTGCTCTATCACGAGATCAGCCGCCTGTTGTCGCACGTCCTCAACGTCACCACGCAGGCGATGGACGTCGGCGCGCTTACTCCGCCGTTGTGGGGCTTCGAAGAGCGCGAAAAGCTGATGATGTTCTACGAGCGCGCGTCCGGCAGCCGGATGCATGCGAATTATTATCGTCCCGGCGGCGTGCATCAGGATTTGCCGCAAAAACTCGTCGACGATATCGGCGCATTTTGCGATCCGTTTCTCAAAGTATGCGACGATCTGGAAGAGCTCCTTACCGAAAACCGCATCTTCAAGCAGCGTAATGTCGATATCGGCGTGGTCAGCCTTGCCGATGCTTGGGCGCGCGGATTTTCCGGCGTGATGGTGCGGGGCTCGGGCGCGGTCTGGGATTTGCGCAAAGCGCAGCCCTATGAATGCTACGCCGAACTCGATTTCGACATTCCGATCGGCAAGAACGGCGACAATTACGATCGCTACTGCATCCGTATGGAAGAGATGCGCCAATCCGTTCGGATCATGAAGCAGTGCCTGGAAAAACTGAATTCGCGCGAAGGGCAGGGGCCGGTCGGGGTCGCCGATCACAAGATCGTGCCGCCGCGGCGCGAGGAAATGAAGCGCTCGATGGAAGCGCTGATCCATCATTTCAAGCTCTACACCGAGGGCTTCAAAGTGCCGGCCGGCGAGGTCTATGCCGCGGTCGAGGCGCCGAAGGGCGAGTTTGGCGTCTATCTGATCGCCGACGGCAGCAACAAGCCTTACAAGTGCAAGATTCGCTCGCCCGGCTTTGCGCATTTGCAGGCCATGGACTTTCTCTGCCGCGGCCACATGCTGGCCGATATCTCGGCCGTGCTCGGTTCGATCGATATTGTGTTTGGCGAGGTCGATCGATGAGTGTCCGCCGACTGGCCGAAAGACAGCCCGCGAGCTTCGCCTTTACGCCCGACAACCTGTCCTGGGCGAAAGCGCAGATTGCGAAATATCCGGAAGGCCGCCAGCAATCCGCGGTGATCCCGATCCTGTGGCGGGCGCAAGAGCAATGCGGCGGCTGGCTGCCGCAAAAGGCGATCGAGGTCACGGCGGATCTGCTTGGCATGGCCAAGATCCGCGTGCTCGAAGTCGCGACCTTTTACACGATGTTCAATCTCGCGCCGGTTGGCCGTTTTCACGTCCAGCTCTGCGGCACCACGCCGTGCATGCTGCGCGGCTCGGACGATCTGAAAAAAGTCTGCCGCCGCATGATCGGCCAGGAGAACCACGTCACCGGCGACGGCGCATTTTCCTGGATCGAAGTGGAGTGCCTTGGCGCCTGCGTGAATGCGCCGATGGTCCAGATCAACGCCGATTATTACGAGGACCTGACGCCGGAATTATTGACGCGGATCATCAACGATCTTTCGGCCGGGCGGATGCCGAAGCCGGGCCCGCAGATCGATCGCATCAATTCGGCGCCGATCGGCGGCCCGACCACGCTCACCGAACCGCCGAAAGGCGACGCAACCGATCCGAGGCGCAACTGATGCTCGCCGACAAGGACCGCATCTTCAAGAATCTCTACGGCCAGCACGACTGGGGCCTCGACGGCGCGCGCCGCCGCGGCGCCTGGGACGGCACCAAAGATATTTTGGCGCGCGGTCGCGATACCATCATCAATGAAGTCAAGGCGTCGGGGCAGCGCGGGCGCGGCGGCGCGGGATTCGCGACCGGACTGAAATGGTCGTTCATGCCCAAGCAGTCCGATGGCCGTCCGCATTATCTCGTGATCAATGCCGACGAGTCGGAGCCCGGCACCTGCAAAGATCGCGAGATCATGCGGCACGATCCGCATCTTCTCGTCGAGGGCTGCCTGATCGCCGGCTGCGCCATGGCGGCCAAGACTTGTTACATCTATGTGCGCGGCGAATTCATTCGCGAACGCGAGCGGCTCGAAGCCGCAGTCCAGCAAGCCTACGACGCGAAGCTTATCGGCAAGAACAACATCCACGGCTTCGACTTCGACATCATCGTGCATCACGGCGCCGGCGCCTACATCTGCGGCGAGGAAACCGCGCTCTTGGAAAGTCTCGAAGGCAAAAAGGGAATGCCGCGGCTCAAGCCGCCGTTTCCGGCCAATATGGGACTCTACGGCTGCCCAACTACGGTGAACAATGTCGAGACCATCGCGCAGGTGCCCGACATCATGCGCCGCGGCGCCGCTTGGTTCGCCGGCATCGGCAGAGCGAACAATACCGGCACGAAGCTTTACTGTATTTCCGGCCACGTCGATCGGCCCTGCAATGTCGAAGAGACAATGGGCATTCCGTTGCGCGAATTGATCGAGCGGCATGCCGGCGGTGTGCGGGGAGGGTGGGACAATTTGCTCGCCGTGATCCCGGGCGGCTCGTCGATGCCGATGATTCCGGCGGGTCCCGATCAGGCCGATACACTATTGATGGATTTCGACGGCTGCCGGGACAAGAAATCCGCGCTCGGCACTGCCGCCGTCATCGTCATGGACAAGACGGCGGACATCGTGCGCGCGATGGCGCGCATCTCCTATTTCTACAAGCACGAGAGCTGCGGCCAGTGTACGCCCTGCCGCGAGGGCATGGGCTGGATGTGGCGCGTGCTCACGCGCATGGCGGAAGGGCGCGCGCATAAGCGCGAGATCGACTTGCTGTGGGACGTCACCACCCAGATCGAAGGTCACACCATCTGCGCGTTCGGCGACGGCGCGGCGTGGCCGGTACAAGGACTGTTGCGGCATTTTCGTCCCGAGATCGAAAGGCGCATCGATCAATACACGGCGAATGCCGATTCAACTGGCGTGCTCGACCCGGCGGTCGCAGAGGCGGCGGAGTAGAACGTCGATGACCAAGCTGATCGTTGACAACAAGGAAATCGACATCCCGCCGGAGTACACGCTGCTGCAGGCCTGCGAGGCCGCGGGTGCGGAAATTCCGCGCTTCTGCTTTCACGAGCGGCTGTCGATCGCGGGCAATTGTCGCATGTGCCTCGTCGAATTGGTCGGCTCGCCGAAGCCGGTGGCGAGTTGCGCCTGGGGCGTGCGCGATTGCCGGCCCGGCCCCAAAGGCGAGCCGCCGGAAGTGAAGACCCGCTCGCCGATGGTGCGCAAGGCGCGCGAAGGCGTGATGGAGTTCCTCCTGATCAATCACCCGCTCGATTGCCCGATCTGCGATCAGGGCGGGGAATGCGATCTGCAGGATCAGTCCATGGCCTATGGGATCGATTCGACCCGCTTCATCGAGAACAAGCGCGCGGTCGAGGACAAATATCTCGGTCCCTTGGTCAAGACGTCGATGAACCGCTGCATCCAGTGCACCCGCTGCGTGCGCTTTGCCACCGAGGTCGCGGGCGTGCCGGAGCTTGGCGCAATCGGCCGTGGCGAAGACATGGAGATCACGACCTATCTGGAAACCGCGATGCGCTCCGAGTTGCAAGGCAACGTCGTCGATATTTGCCCGGTTGGCGCGCTGACCTCGAAGCCTTACGCCTTTGTTGCCCGCCCCTGGGAGCTGACCAAGACTGAAACGATCGATGTGATGGATGCGCTCGGTTGCGCCATTCGCGTCGACACGCGCGGCCGCGAAGTCATGCGCATCCTGCCGCGCATTAATGAGGACATCAACGAAGAGTGGATTTCCGACAAGACGCGTCATGTCGTCGACGGCTTGCGCATGCAGCGCCTCGATCAGCCCTATCTGCGCGAGAACGGCAGGCTGCGCCCGGCGAGTTGGAACGAAGCATTCCAGGCCATCGCCGCCAAGGTTGCAAAAACCAATCCGAAACGGATTGGCGCGCTCGCCGGCGATCTCGCCGCGGTCGAGGAGATCTTCGCGCTCAAGGACCTGATGACGCGCCTGCAAGTTGCCAATTTCGATTGCCGGCAGGACGGGTCGGCGCTCGATCCGGCCTGGGGCCGTGCCAGCTACTTGTTCAACGCTGCAATTGCCGGGATCGACAGCGCCGACGCATTGTTGATCGTCGGCACCAATCCGCGCAAAGAAGCCGCGATCCTCAATGCGCGCATCCGCAAGCGCTGGCGCGCCGGCAAATTCCCGATCGGCGTAATCGGGCCGAAGGCTGATCTGACTTACCCATACGACTACGTCGGCGCCGGATCCGAAACGCTGGCCGCGATCGGCCGGCATTCTTTCGCGGAAACGATACGCAAGGCCGAGCGGCCGATGATCATCGTCGGCGCGGGAGCGTTCGCGCGCGGCGACGGCGCCGCGATAGCTTCGCTCGCCGCCAAAGCTGCAGTCGATCTTGGCGCGGTGAAAGACGGCTGGAATGGCTATTGCGTCTTGCAAAGCGCGGCAGCGCGCGTCGGCGCGCTCGATGTCGGTTTCGTGCCCGGACCGGGCGGCCTCAGCACGAGGCAGATGGCAGCCTACGGAACGCTGGATGTTGTGTTCCTGCTCGGCGTTGACGAGATCGAGATCGCGCCTGGCGCTTTTGTCATCTATATCGGTGCCCACGGCGACCGCGGCGCCGCGCGGGCCGATGTGGTGTTGCCGGGCGCCGCTTATCCCGAAAAATCCGCGATCTACGTCAACACCGAGGGCCGCGTGCAGATGGCGACGCGCGCCTCGTTCCCGCCGGGCGACGCGCGCGAAGACTGGGCGATCCTGCGCGCATTGTCGGACGTGCTCAAACATCGGCTGCCCTATGATTCACTGCGGGCGCTGCGGCAGGCCTTATTCGCGGCCCATCCGCATTTGATGCGGCTTGGCCAGATCACGCCAGCCGATCCCGCCGCTATCCGCAAACTCGCTGCGCTTGGCGGCAATGCCGACAAGGCGCCGTTCAAATCGAGTATCGAGGATTTCTATTTGACCAATCCGATCACCCGCGCCTCGCCCGTGATGGCCGAATGCTCGGCGCTGGCGCTAGGCCGTGCGGCGGTCACGGCGGCGGAGTAGGCTCGAATGGCTGCATTTATCTCCGATTACGTCTGGCCGCTGGTCGTGATGGTAGCGGAGAGCGTTCTTCTGCTCATCGTCCTGCTCATCGTCGTGGCCTACGTGCTCTTGGCCGATCGGAAAATCTGGGCGGCCGTGCAGATCCGGCGCGGCCCCAACGTGGTCGGGCCGTGGGGTCTGTTTCAGTCGTTTGCCGATCTGCTCAAATTCGTGCTCAAGGAGCCGGTCATTCCCGCCGGCGCCAACAAGGGCGTCTTTCTGCTGGCGCCGCTCGTAACCTGCGTGCTCGCGCTCGCCGCCTGGGCCGTCATTCCGGTGAACGCCGGCTGGGTCATCTCCAATATCAATGTCGGCATACTTTATATCTTCGCGATCTCCTCGCTCGGCGTGTACGGGGTCATCATGGCCGGCTGGGCGTCGAACTCGAAATATCCGTTTCTCGCCGCGCTGCGCTCGGCGGCGCAGATGGTATCTTACGAAGTCTCGATCGGCTTTGTGATCATTACCGTTTTGCTCTGCGTCGGCTCGCTCAATCTTTCCGCCATCGTCGAAGCGCAGAATTCGCGATGGGGTCTGCTCGGTTGGTACTGGCTGCCGCTGTTTCCGATGCTGATCATCTTCTTCGTCTCGGCGCTGGCCGAAACGAATCGGCCGCCGTTCGATCTGGTCGAGGCGGAATCGGAATTGGTCGCCGGTTACATGGTTGAATATGGCTCGACGCCTTACATGATGCTGATGCTCGGCGAATATGTCGCCATCTGCACCATGTGCGCCATGTGCACGATCCTGTTTCTCGGCGGCTGGTTGCCGCCGTTCCCGGTGGCGCCATTCACCTGGGTGCCCGGGATTGTCTGGTTCGTGCTCAAGGCCGGGTTCGTGTTCTTCATGTTCGCGATGGTGAAGGCCTTCGTGCCGCGCTATCGCTACGACCAGTTGATGCGGCTCGGCTGGAAGGTATTTTTGCCGATCTCGCTGGCCATGGTCGCGATTGTGGCCGGGGTGTTGCAGGTCGCCGGATGGGCGCCGAAATGAAGCGAGGAGGACGGCATGGAATTATCGCTGCCGGCCTGGCTCGGCGCGCTGTGCGGAATGATCGCGGCGGCCGCGATTTACGTTCCGGGAATCCGGATCGTGGACCGGCGTCTGCGCGGCTCGAGCGGTGTCAAAACGCCCGAGCAGCGCGCCGCATTCGAGGACAGGCTCTCGCTTTTGCGGCGTCTGATTTTGGCTTTCGACCTCGCAATTCTGGCGGCGGCGGGCTATTGGATCGGCAACATGTTTGGCGGCAAGATTTTTGGCGCGTCTGGGGGTTGATATGAGATTGGACCAGGCCGCGCGCTCGATATTCCTCACCGAATTCTGGCAAGCGCTGTTGCTGTCGATGCGCTACTTCTTCAAGCCGAAGGCGACGATCAACTATCCGTTCGAGAAGAACCCGATTTCGCCCCGCTTCCGCGGCGAACATGTGCTGCGGCGCTATCCGAACGGCGAAGAGCGCTGCATCGCCTGCAAACTGTGCGAAGCGATTTGCCCGGCGCAGGCGATCACCATCGAGGCCGGACCGCGGCGGAACGACGGCACGCGGCGCGCGACCCGCTACGACATCGATATGGTCAAGTGCATCTATTGCGGCATGTGCCAGGAGGCGTGCCCGGTCGACGCCATCGTCGAGGGTCCGAACTTCGAATTCGCCACCGAGACCCGCGAAGAACTTTATTACGACAAAGAACGTCTGCTCGCGAACGGCGATCGCTGGGAGCGCGAAATCGCCAAGAGCCTGGCGCTCGACGCGCAGTACCGGTGAGATCCATTCGACAATGATCTTACAGGCCATTTTCTTTTATCTCTTTGGCGGCATCACGGTCGCCTCGGCCGTCATGGTCATCGCCGCGCGCAATCCGGTGCACTCGGTGCTGTTTCTTATTCTCGCTTTCGTCAATGCCGCCGGACTGTTCATGCTGATGGGCGCCGAGTTTCTGGCGATGATCCTCATCGTCGTCTATGTCGGCGCGGTCGCCGTGCTGTTTTTGTTCGTTGTGATGATGCTCGACGTCGACTTCGCCGAGTTACGGCGCGGCGTGCTGTCCTATTTGCCGATCGGGGGGCTCGTCGGCGCCGTGCTCCTGGTCGAGCTTCTCACGATTGTCGGCGCCTGGGTGATCGGGCCCGACGTTACCAAGGCAATCACCGCGCCGATACCGCCGCCGAACGATATTCCTAATACGCAGGCGCTCGGGCTCGTTCTCTACACACAATATGTCTATTTCTTCCAGGCCGCCGGCGTCATCCTGCTCGTGGCAATGATCGGCGCCATCGTGCTTACGCTTCAGCACAAGCCGAACGTTCGCCGGCAGATCATCGCCGAGCAGGTGGGGCGCCATAAAGCGACTGCGATCGAAATCGTCAAAGTGAAATCGGGGCAGGGGCTGCCATGATCATCGGGCTCGGCCACTATCTCTCGGTCGCGGCGATCGTGTTCACGCTCGGCGTTCTCGGAATTTTTCTCAACCGCAAGAACGTTATCATCATCCTGATGTCGATCGAGCTCATTCTGCTTTCGGTCAATATCAACCTGGTCGCGTTCTCGACTTTTCTCGGCGACATTGTGGGCCAGGTCTACGCGCTGATCGTGCTGACGGTCGCGGCCGCGGAGGCGGCGATCGGCCTGGCAATTCTTGTCGCCTATTTCCGTAACCGCGGTTCGATCGCGGTTGACGACGTCGATTTGTTGAAAGGTTAGGGGCGGTAGGAGCCAGCGGGGATGTACCAGGCCATCGTTCTCTTGCCGCTCTTGGGTGCGGTCATCGCCGGCATCGTGTGCCTCCTTGGCGCCCGCAACCGTTTCCCGGGCGAGGACCCGCCACCGCCGGCCGATGATCATGCCGTCGCGCCGGCGCCGCACGGCGCACACGCCGTCTTCGCCAATTCCCATGCCGAAGCGCCCGAGCAGGTGCCGTCGGCCGCCGGTTCGCTGCTCGCGGAACTCACCACGTCGACCTTTCTGGTGATTTCTTGCGTGCTGTCCTGGTTCGCTTTGTTCGATGTCGGCATTGCCGGCCACGAAGCGCGCATTACGATGTTTTCGTTTATCTCGTTTGCCGACCTTCATTCCGAATGGATGCTGCGCATCGACGCGTTGACGGCGGTGATGTTGGTCGTGGTGACGACCATTTCCTCGCTCGTGCACATCTATTCCATCGGTTACATGGAAGAGGATCCCTACAAGCCGCGGTTCTTTTCGTATCTGTCGTTTTTCACCTTCGCCATGCTGATGCTGGCGACGGCGGACAACCTCGTCCAGCTCTTCTTCGGCTGGGAAGGCGTCGGCCTCGCAAGCTATCTGTTGATCGGTTTCTGGTATCACAAGCCGGAGGCCAACGCCGCGGCGATCAAGGCCTTCATCGTCAATCGCATCGGCGATTTCGGTTTTTCGCTCGGCATTTTTGCCGTGTTCTATCTCACCGGTGCGGTCGACTTCGACACCATCTTCGCCCAGGCGCCGGCGCTCGTCGGCAAGAGCTTTCATTTCCTCAGTTGGGATGTCGATGCGCTCACGGCCGTTTGTTTGCTCTTGTTCATGGGCGCGATGGGCAAGTCCGCGCAGTTCTTGCTGCATACCTGGCTGCCTGATGCGATGGAGGGACCGACACCGGTCTCAGCGCTCATTCACGCCGCCACGATGGTAACCGCCGGCGTCTTCATGGTGGCGCGGTTGTCGCCGCTGTTCTCATTAACGCCGGGTGCCTCCGGCTTTGTCACCTTCATTGGCGCGACCACGGCGATGTTCGCGGCCACCGTCGGCTTGGTCCAAAACGACATCAAGCGCATCGTCGCCTATTCGACCTGTTCGCAGCTCGGCTACATGTTTGTGGCCATGGGGGTGGGCGCCTATTCAGTCGGCATGTTTCATCTGTTCACTCACGCCTTCTTCAAGGCGCTGCTGTTTCTCGGTTCCGGCTCGGTAATCATCGCCATGCAACACGAGCAGGACACGCGCAAAATGGGCGGGCTCTGGCGCAAGCTGCCGTTTACTTATGCGACGATGGTGATCGGCACATTGGCGCTGACCGGTTTTCCGTTCACCGCGGGCTATTTCTCCAAGGATGCGATCATCGAGTCCGCTCTGGTCAGCAACGGCCCAATGGCGACCTACGGCTTTGCCATGACGCTCGGCGCCGCGGCGCTCACAGCGTTTTATTCCTGGCGCTTGATTTTCAAGACATTCCACGGCGAACCGCACGATCGCGAGCACTACGAAGCCGCGCACGAGACGGCGAAGACGATGTTAGTGCCGCTTGGACTTTTGGCGCTCGGCTCGATCGCGGCCGGATATCCGGCGCTGGCGCTCTTCACCGGCCATGGCGCCGTTGAATTCTTCCGCCAGGCGCTGACTTTGGGGCCGGCGGAGAAATTGTTCGAAAGCGCCGAGAATCTGCCGCTCACGCTCTCGCTGTTGCCGACGGTGATGATGATCGGCGGATTTCTGGTGGCGTACCAGTTCTACATCCGCCGGCCCGATATCCCCGTAGCTTTGGCGCGCGATCAAAACCTGCTCTACCGGTTCCTGCTGAACAAATGGTACTTCGACGAGATCTATGACTTCCTCTTCGTGCAGCCGGCGCTGTGGCTCGGACGGCTGTTCTGGAAGGGCGGCGACGGCTTCATCATCGACGGTTTCGGACCAGACGGCGTGTCCGCGCGCGTGCTTGACGTGACGCGCAACGTCATCCGCCTACAGACCGGTTACGTCTATCACTACGCTTTCGCCATGCTGATCGGCGTCGCGGCGGCGATCACCTGGTTCATGTTCGCAGGACCGCACTGATGACCAGCTGGCCGATCCTTTCCATCTTGCTGATTCTGCCGCTCATCGGGGCGCTGTTCATCGGTTTGTTGCCCGAGGATGAAGCCGGGGTGCGCAACGCGCGCTGGATGGCGCTCTGGACGACGACGGTTACTTTTATCGTCTCGCTAATCCTGATCTGGCGCTTTGATCCAGCCTCGGCGGATTTTCAGTTCGTCGAGAAGCACCCATGGCTCGGCGGCACCATCACTATTGCGATGGGCGTCGACGGCATCTCGCTGCCATTCGTCATTTTGACCACGGGCCTGATGCCGATCTGCATTCTCGCCAGTTGGACCGCAATCCAAATGCGGGTGCGCGATTACATGATCGCGTTTCTGGTGCTTGAGACCTTGATGGTCGGTACGTTTTCTGCGCTCGACCTCGTGTGGTTCTATCTGTTCTTCGAAGGCGGCCTGATCCCGATGTTCCTGATCATTGGGGTATGGGGCGGGCCGCGCCGCGTCTATGCCAGCTTCAAGTTCTTCCTCTACACGTTCCTGGGCTCGGTGCTGATGCTGCTCGCCATCATGGCGATGTATTGGCAGGCCGGCACCACCGATATCGCCGTGCTGTTGCATCATTCGTTCCCGTTGAGCCTGCAGAAATGGGCCTGGTTCGCGTTCCTCGCGTCATTCGCGGTGAAGCTGCCGATGTGGCCGGTCCACACCTGGCTGCCCGATGCACACGTCGAGGCGCCCACGGCCGGGTCGGTGATCCTGGCGGCGATCCTGTTGAAGATGGGCGGCTATGGATTCTTACGCTTTTCGCTGCCGATGTTTCCGGACGCCTCGGCGCAGCTCGCCCCGCTGATCTATGCGC
>JBAQBC010000311.1:0-33344 GCA_049286035.1 Xanthobacteraceae bacterium | reverse complement strand
AGACTCGCCGACTGAGAAAAAGAAGTGGAATTTAGAATGGGCCTGGAATTCACTCACGTCGATATGGAGCTTGCGGACCGGTTCTCGGTTCCGGACTTGCGCCAATGCGCGCTGTTGCTCGACATCGACGGCACCATTCTCGACCTTGCTCCGGCGCCGCAAGAGGTCCGGGTTCCGGCCGAGCTACGCAACACGCTGTCCCGGCTCGAAGACCTAACCGGCGGCGCCTTGGCACTGGTATCGGGACGCTCGCTCCATGACATCGATCTGATCTTCTCGCCATTGCAGCTCGCCGCCATCGGCGGCCATGGCGCGGAGTTGCGCGTGGTGCCCGGCGGTGAGCCGGTGACACGCGCGCGCGACCTCAATCCGGTATTAAAGCGCAAACTGGCGACGTTGACCGAACTAGGTCCCGGAATCCTGGTCGAGGATAAAGGCTATTCGCTCGCCCTGCACTATCGACTGGCGCCGGACAAAGGCGATGTCTTGCGCGCGGCGATCCAGGATATCTGCGCCACGGCGCCGCGCGGTTCGGTCGAAATCCTGCCCGGCAAGCTTGTCTTCGAAATCAAGATTTCCGGAATCAATAAAGCCGGCGCGGTGCGCGAGCTGATGAAGCATCCACCGTTCAAGGGTCGTAATCCGATTTTCATCGGCGACGACACGACCGACGAGCCGGTGTTTCCGATTCTTTCGCAATTCGGCGGCTTGGGTTTTTCAGTCGGCCGTGTGGTCGCCGACGTTAGCGGCCATTTCGAGAAACCGGAATCGGTACGCGCGTGGCTTTCGCGCATCGCCAACAAAGGCCAAGGCAAGGGCAAAGGCCAAGGCACGGCACTATGAACGATCGAGCCCACGATCTCGCCGTGCTCGCCAAGAATAGAGCGACCGGCGCCCAACACGATTCGCGGACCGCGCCCGGCGGCATGATTGACCATGGGCTCGATCTCGCCGTTATCGGCAATGGCCGCACCGCGGCGCTGGTCGATCCTTGCTCGCGCATCGTGTGGTGGTGCTATCCACGCTTCGACGGCGAACCGATCTTCTGCCGGCTGTTATCGGGGCGCGAAGAAAAGGGCTTCTCCGATGTCCTGCTCGAGGACATGGTGGATTATCAATCGCAATATGTGCGTAACACCGCGATTGTTTCCACCATCCTGACTGACCGTCACGGCGCCAAGGTAAAGATCACGGATCTGGCGCCGCGGTTTCGCCAATTCGGCCGCGTGTTCCGGCCGCCGCAACTCTACCGCATCATCGAGCCGCTCGCCGGGCTGCCGCGCATCACCATCCGCATGCGGCCGACCTGCGATTACGGCAAGGCGCTGCCGCATCGTTCACTCGGCAGCAATCACATCCGTTATGCCAACGACTCCACGGTGATCCGCCTCACCACCGATGCGCCGCTCTCGCTGATTGATGGCGAGGCGCCGTTCGTGCTGACGCGGCCGCTGCACCTGGTGTTCGGCCCCGATGAGCCGTTCACCGGCGACCTGCAGGCGACGTGCCGCGACTTCATCGATCGCACGCATGATTATTGGATGGACTGGGTGCGCCGGCTGTCGATCTCTTACGATTGGCAGGAGGCGATCATCCGCGCCGCGATCACCTTGAAACTCTCGAATTTCGACGAAACCGGCGCGGTGGTCGCCGCCCACACCACCTCGATTCCGGAATCGCCGTCATCCGGCCGCACCTGGGACTACCGCTATTGCTGGCTGCGTGACGCTTATTTCGTGGTGCAGGCGCTCAATCGCATTGGCGCCACGCGTACGATGGAAGAGTTCATTTCATTCACGCTGTCGATCGCGTCCAAGCCGGACGAGGAACTCCGTCCGCTTTACAGCGTGGTGCCGACAACCGTGATCCACGAACGCACCGCGCCCGATCTGCAGGGCTATCGCGGCGACGGCCCGGTGCGGATCGGCAATGCCGCCGTCGATCAAGTGCAGCACGACGCCTATGGCAGCGTCATTCTCGCCGCCATGCCGATGTTCTTCGACCGCCGGCTGCCGCGCCCCGGCGACGAGGGACTGTTTCATCTGTTGGAATCGCTCGGGCACCGCGCCGCCGAAAAAGCGTTTCTGCCGGATGCCGGCATCTGGGAATATCGCGGCCGCCAGCGCGTTCATACCCATTCGGCGGCGATGTGCTGGGCCGGTTGCCAGCGGCTCGCCGCCATCGCCATGCGGCTTGGGCTCGAGCAGCGCGCCAAATATTGGAACGGTATCGCCGAGCCGCTGCATGCGGAGCTGCTCGAACGTGCCTGGAATCAGAAGCGCGGCGCCTTTACCGCGGCGTTCGGCTCGGACGATCTCGATGCCAGCGTGCTGCTGCTTGCCGATCTCGGCGTGGTCGAAGTCGACGATCCGCGCTTTGCCTCCACCGTCGCCGCGATGGAGCGCGAACTGGTGCGCGAAAAGCATGTCATGCGCTATGCCAGCACCGACGACTTCGGCATGCCGGTGACCGCGTTTCTGATCTGCCGGTTCTGGCTGATCGACGCATTATGGTCGCTCGGCCGGCGCGACGCGGCGCGCGATCTGTTCACTGACGCCTTGCAGCACCGCAATCGCTACGGGCTTCTTTCCGAAGACGTCGACCCGCAGACCGGCGCGCTGTGGGGCAATTTCCCGCAAACCTATTCGATGGCCGGACTCATTCTCTCGGCGATGCGGCTGTCCCGCAGCTGGGAAGACCGCTACTGGCGCGGATGAAGTAAGCCGCGCGCTGATTGGTCCACGCCAAAGTCCGCGCCATCATGTCATGGTGCGTCACTTAACGTTTCGCTCGTTTGCCTTATTCGCCAATCGCGATTTGCCCGGCGCTACCACGGTCCGACGTTTTCTTAAACACCAGAAGCAACGGGATGACGGCAAGCGTTGCGATCATCAACAGCTTGTAATCGTCAATGTACGCGATGATTTGCGCCTGCTGCGTGATCATGGCATCGAGCGCGGCGCGGCCGGCGGCGGTCAGGGGATTCCAGAATTGAGTGACCGCTGGGCTCTCGAACGCCCGGTTCACCCCCGTGACGTGCTGCGCGATGTCGGCGTGATTCGCCTGCGTATTACGGATCAACAAAGCGTTGACGACGGAGATGCCGACACTGGAGCCGATATTGCGCGACAGGTTGTAGAAGCCGGCGCCTTCGGTCCGGTCGCCGGGAGAAAGCGTGGCGAGTGTAACCGTGCTTAGCGGCACGAAAAGAAAGCCAAGGCCGATGCCCTGAACCA
This sequence comes from Xanthobacteraceae bacterium, assembly GCA_049286035.1. Classification (GTDB taxonomy): domain Bacteria; phylum Pseudomonadota; class Alphaproteobacteria; order Rhizobiales; family Xanthobacteraceae; genus BOG-931. The sequence continues at coordinate 30,108 of JBAQBC010000311.1, read as the reverse complement.
CTCCGACTTCGACGATCGCCGATTGTGAGATATCCGGCGTCCAGCCGGTCATCGCGTAGAACGCCCAGGCCGTAAGCCCGAGGCCAAAGCCAAGCAACAGCCGCGTATCAATGCGCCCGATCAGCCTGCCAACGACCAGCATGGCTGCCATCGTGCCGATGCCCCGCGGACCCAGGACGAGGCCGGCGGTGACGACCGGATAATTCATGAGATTCTGCAGATAAGGCGGCTGCAGCGCTAGCGAGGCGTAATAGGTGAGGCCAACGATCGCAACAAAAAGCGTGCCAGCTACAAAATTGCGGTCGCGGAACAGACCTGGTCTCACGAAGGGCTTGTCCGCGGTGAAGGTGTGAGCGAGGAACAGATAAAACGCCGAGGCGGCGATGATCGCCTCGATGATGATCTCCCCGGAGCCGAACCAATCGAGTTGCTCACCGCGGTCGAGCAGAACCTGCAGGGCGCCGATCCCAAGGCTGAGCGTGCCGAAGCCGAGCCAGTCCAGCTTCTCATTGGCATTGCCCGCGGTGTTGGTTAAAAAGAGTCTCACGCCGAGCAAGCACAGAATGCCGATCGGCAGGTTAATGTAAAAGACGTAGCGCCACGTGTAGTTCTCGGTCAGCCAGCCGCCGAGGACCGGGCCGAGGATAGGACCGGCCATCACCGCGACGCCCCACATCGCCATCGCCGATCCCTGCCGCTCCGGCGGATTGATGTTGAGCAATACGGATTGCGAGAGCGGAACGAGCGCCGCGCCAAATGCGCCTTGCAGAACACGGAACAGCACGATCTGCGTCAGCGACTGCGACATGCCGCACAGCATCGAGGCGACGGTGAAGCCAGCGACGGAGACGAGGAAGAGCCGCTTAAGCCCGAATCGGCTGGCGAGAAAGCCGGTCGGTGGCGTCATGATCGCGGCGGCGACGATGTAAGAAGTCAGCACCCAGTCGATCTGGTCCTGGGTCGCCGAGACGCTGCCCTGCATATAGGGCAGCGCGACATTGGCGATGGTGGTGTCGAGCGCCTGCATCAGTGTGGCGAGGATCACGCAGACGGTGATTGCTAACCGATTACCGCCATCAGCGGTGCGCTCCGCCGGCATCACGCACTGCCTCGAACATGCACGAACAGCGCGGTCAGGAAGCGCGGCAAGCCGCGGGCGTGGCCGGTATCGACATTGACTTCGACGCTCATCCCGGCGCGAAGGGGCGGCAGGTTCTTGTCGCTCGTCTGGACGCGAACGCGCATCGGAACGCGCTGCACAACCTTCACCCAGTTGCCGCTGGTGTTTTGCGCAGGCAGGAGCGAGAACTGCTGCGCCGCCGCCGGACTGATGCTTTCCACGGTGCCGCGCCATTCCGCGTCCGGATATGTGTCGACCGTCACCGTGACCGACTGCCCCGGCTGCACATAGGTCAACTCAGTTTCTTTTGGTGTTGCGTCGACCCAGACGTGATCCCTATCGACGAGATAGAAGGCTGTCATCGAGGCCGCGAGGTACTTGCCCGGCGCGATCGAGGGTACGTTCGTTACGGTGCCGGCAAACGGCGCCTTGACGATGGTGTGATCAAGTTGGCGCTGCGCCTCGTCGACCTGTGCTTTGGCTTGCAAGTACTGTGGGTGTTGGGTCGCCGGAATGTTCGGGTTGCCGGCGAGCCTTGCCAGCTGCACCGCGGCCTGCTGGCGCAGGGATTCGAGCTTGTTCTTGTCGACTTCGAGCGTGAATCGGGCTTGGTCGTAGGTGGCCTTGGACGTCGTACCGCTAGGCAACAGCGCAGCGTTGCGGTCATAGGTCGCCTGATCGAGCGCGACCTGCCCGTCTTGCGCGGCGGCATCGCTCAACATGCGTTGGTAGTCTTGTTTCATCGATTCGATAGTCAGCGCCGTCTGCGACAGGCTGGCCTTGGCGTTGTCGAGAGCGATCTGGAACTGTTGGGGATCAAGTCGATATAGAACCTGGCCAGGCTCGACATGCTGGTTGTTGGTGACGTCGACCTCTTCGACGATCCCCGGGACGTCGGTCGAGATGCCAACCGTGTCGGCTTCGACATAGGCGTCGTCCGTCGACATCACTTGGCCGCCGGCAACGTACCAGTAGGCTCCAGCAATCAGGGCGAGCGGCAGCGCGGCAAACAATGCCCAGCGAATCCAGGGCCGTCGCGGAGATTGCACTTTCTGGGGCGCGGAGGTCTTCTCGATCGGACCTTCCGGCTGCCCAGGTGGCGCTTCGCGTCTCGCGGCCGGCACATCGGAAGGCAAGTGCGGCCGCTCTGGCTGCTCCTGCGGCGCACCGTGCCTCGCCGCCGGCGCCTCGGGCGCTTCCGCGGGGCGCCGGAAAGCTAATTTCGCGTCAACGGGCATGGGATCTCCTTCGGCGGGCGATTACTCGTGCCGCTCGCGTATCAATTAAGGTGTCGATGGAAGGGGCAAATGAAAATCCTATATCTATTGCATGCGGTGTTGAAAGGAACTCAGCAATGGATCGCGGTAATCTGGCCGAACTGACAGCGTTCGTCGCTGTTGCCGATCGCCTAAGCTTTCGTGCCGCGGCGTCCCAACTTGGCATCACGCCGTCGGCGCTCAGCCATTCGATGCGGCAATTGGAAGAACGTCTTGGGATGCGCTTGCTGCATCGCACGACGCGGAGCGTGTCACTGACTGACGCCGGCCGGCGTTTGCTCGATCGGCTGCGGCCTGCGATCGACCAGATTGCCGGCGCGCTTGAAGACTTGAACCAAGAGCGCCAACGGCCCATGGGCCGGTTGCGGATCTATATGGTCCACATAGCGGGGGCGGCAGTCGTCGCGCCGATATGGCGACGCTTCTTATGCACTTACCCGGAAGTCCATCTCGAGCTTGCGGTGGGCGAAGCGCCGATCGACATCGTGGCGAACGGGTTCGATGCTGGGATCGGACCGCGCGACCGGGCGCCAGCAGACATGATTGCCGTTCGGGTGATGGGGCCGATGAAGATCGCAGTTGTTGGTGCGCCGACTTATTTTGCGAACCGGCGGCCGCCGCGCACGCCCGATGATCTCGCCGGTCACAGCTGCGTTGAATATCGGTTGGCGACTGACGGCACTGCATTTGCGTGGCCGTTCGAGCGAAACCGCAAAACGCAGCGGATTTCGGTCAACGGGCGAGTGATGGTCAACGATCCCGATTTGGCAGTGCGTGCGGCAGTCGACGGGTTAGGCCTCGCATACACAATCGAAGCTCTGGCCGAGCCTTTCCTGCGTTCAGGACAGTTAGTGCGCGTGCTGGAAGACTGGTCGCCCTCGTTTGAAGGACTGTTCCTTTATTATCCAGGGCACCGACAAGTCCCAGCCACGTTGCGCGCCCTCATTGATTTGATTCGCGCGGCCCACGGTCCGGCATCGGCCAGACGTTCACTTCAAAACCCTTTTACCAAGGACCGAGCAAATTGAAGTTGAACGGCGCGCCTGCCGCCTCGGATTTCACTGATCCGGGAATTTCAGGGTGCAACGCGCCCCAAACCTTCGTTCGACCGTGAACGTTCCCTTGAGCCGTTTCGCCAACGTCGCCACCAGGCCTAGCCCTGACATACGCCCTTGGACCTCATCGAGGTTGAATCCCGATCCGCAGTCTTGCACACGCAGTTCGATTTCTCCCGACCGCTGGCTTAGCCCGACATTGATCGTGATTCGACCGCGATCGTCTGCGCCGTGCTTGGCAGCATTCGTGAGCAGTTCATTCAAAGCTAACGCGAGCGGCACGGCAGACTCTTTCGGCAGAGACCCAGTAGTCGCTTCATAGTTGATCGACACCTCCTTGCTGAGGAAGGCTCTAGCATTTGCACAGACAGCCTCGATTAGTCTCGACCCGCTGACATCGGTTGAGTGGACCGAATAAAAGACTTGTTGCGCGGTCCCCATCGCCCCGATACGTCGGCTGGTATCGAATAGCACCTCTCGCGCTTCCGAATTGTCGGTTTTATGCAACGCAATTAGCAGAAGGCCATGGAGCATTTGCAAATTGTTCTTGAGCCTGTGGTTCAGCTCATCCAACAGTTGTTCGCGCAGGTCGTCGATCTGCGTATTCCGGCCCTGAAAATCGTGAAGTGCACCCCGCGCTTTGGTCAATCGGGCGCGCGACTGCCTCCCCTCAAAAGTATTCATCGGGTAACTCACTGAACCCCGGTGCTCGGACTTGATCCGAATACCGATCCCGGACTTGCCGGCGAGACGGGTGTCTCGGGCGATTGAGGCACAGTGTATGGGCTCGATGGATTGAAGGCCGGTGGTGGCATTGCGGGAGCGCGATTCAGCAATGGCGACGACGTAGCGGGGAACGGATTTCTACCTTGGGCATGCTGGATAGAACTTATGCCCTGCGCATGCGCGCGTTCGATCGTTATGCATGCGCCGGCGATGGCCACGGATGCGACCAGGAAAAGCATCGCCGGCGCCTTCCACTCAAATCTTCTCGTATGCATGGCGCTGTCCTTGAAGTCCGATCTAAATGCGCTCTCTGCTGCAGGCTCAGTTGCAGACCCAGACCTGACGCCACTGCCAGCCGGCGGTGGTGTGAACATGCCGATACTGGAAGCACGCGCTGTCGCCGGCGTAATCGCCCACGCCGTAATCGTAGTCGTAATAGTCGTCATAGCCGGGGACGACGACGATGCGCCCGCGGAAGTGGTGATCTCTGTCGTGATCCCTGTCGTGATCCCCGTCGCGGACGCCGCCGCCCATGCGGGGGCCGTGAAATTCGCCGCCCATGCGGGGGCCGTGAAAGTCGCTCCCTCCGCCGTTGCCGAGGTACGGGTCTCCGTGTCCTCCCAGGTGATTGCCGCCCAGGTGATTGCCGGCAACACCGCCGAACCCACCACCGACGCGTCCGCCGCTAGATCCAGCACCGACGAATCCAGCACTGGCGTGTCCGCCGGCGAGTCCACCACCGCCGAATCCACCACCGCCGAATCCACCACCGACGCGTCCACCGCTAGATCCAGCACCGATTCCGCCGCCACCCCCATGTCCAGCGGCTAGGGCGCCCGTCGCCACCGCTGCACTGAGCGTGACGGCGGCAAGGAGAATCATCGATTTGCGCGCGACAGACTTCTGCTTGAGGTTTTGAAGGAGGTGCATAACATTTCCCTTTCTAGCAGTAGGTTGAACGTGCATCTCCGGAGCTATTTACGAAGGCTCAAATAAAAATCGTATTTTCATTGCATTCGCTATTGAATGGAATTCAGGAATGGATGGCCGCGCTTCGGACAAGCTGCTCGTTCTTGCAACGATCTGAGCTGGCTTCCCGCACTGTGAGTTCGCGGAGGCTGCAATGAGTCAGAAGTGGGCGTGATGCCAGATGCAGAGGCGCATGCGATGCTGCTCGACGTCGTCATCGCGAAGAAGCTCGGCGCTTTGATTCTCGCGCTCTGTGTCCGCTTCATAAGAAGGGGCTGCCAGTCGCTCGCAGACATAGCCCTTCATTCGATCACCGCTGGCAGCCAATCGAATGCCTTGACGCAGACAATCCATCAGTAAGGTCATCGGCGGACGACTTTGGCCGCCCACCGTCGACCGGCGCGCCTCCGGTTATGCCCTCGCCAAAAGGGGTAAGCCTCAGCCCTAAATAAGGAGGCTCACGATCAGCGCCGTAAGGGCAAACACACCCAGAGCGCCGCCGAGTATCGCAACCAGCCAAATGGCCCCGCCATGGTCGCGCTGGACAACCTCAAAGTCCAGATCGGGGAAGTTCTGCCTCGCCATAGGACCTCCCTCAACACGATTGCGAATTTATTATATCAGACATCGCTCGCCGTACTTTCATTTCCATCGGGACGATGGATTTTTTCGCGGACAATTCCGGAAACTACCGTGATTCCCCGGAGAAGTTCTGCACCAGTTTTGCATGCAGCTCGAGTGCTGCAGCCGGCAATGGGCCCTTTTGGACTGCGGCGAGCGCCTCGTCGAATTGCTGGGGCGTTGCTATGCCGACCAGAATGGTCCCGATAGCCGCATGCGAGATAGCAAACCGCGTTGCAGCTTCCGTCAGGCTCGCGGCAAATTCTTCTTTTACCAGCGGCATCAGTCGCCGGGCGCGCTCGACATCGGCCTCGTAGTTCATGGCCGATCCGATCGGTTCGGGCGGCGGGCTCGCAATGGCATGACGCTCAGTCGATCCGGATAGCGCGCCGCCGGCGAGCACGCGGATCCCAATGACGCCGACACCGGCTTTCTTCGTGTGATCGAACAACCGTCCGTAGTCCTGTGCCGGATAATTCGGCGGCAACTCGCTGGCCGCGGATGGATTAAGCATGTTGGAGACGACCTGTGCGCTGTCGAAGGCACCTGCATCGATGACTTGATGCAGCGCTTTGGTTTCACCGACGGCGGTAAGGCCGAGAAAACGGGTTTTGCCCTGCTGGCGCAGTCGCTCGAACGCCGGCACGACCTCGACGAGAACTTGTTGAACGCTGAGTGCTTCTCCGCCTCCAGCTTGAGTGATCGCATTGTGAAGATGGAAGATGTCGACCCGATCGCGGCGCAGCCGCGTCAGGCTCTGGTCGAGCGATTTTGCCACCGCATCGGCGATGCGACCGAAACTGGCGCTCGGCAGCCGAACTTTGGTGCCGACGACCGCGTTCGCAGGTTTCAGTTTTTGCAGGATGCGGCCAAGATTCTTCTCCGATTCACCATTGCCGTACTGCACCGCGGTGTCGAAGTAGTTCACGCCGGCGTCGATGGCTCGCGCGATAGTCCGCTCCTGGTCAGGCGGATCGCCGCGAACCATCAGTCCGCCGACCGCGCCGCAGCCGAAGCCAAGCACCGAGAGCCGAATTCCGGTGCGGCCGAACATTCGCATTTCCATCATCGTTCCTCCGTCCACAAATTCAAATGTATGATGCCGCGACTAAGCTACCGCAGTCAGCGACGACCTGCTTGCCTGTTGACTCGTATTGGGTAACGATCAGACGGAGACTTACCCGCTGCAGTTAACGTCAGGAGGCTGCAATGGCGACAAAAAAGAAAGCCAAGGCCAAAGGCAAAATCAAAGCAAGGCGCAAAAAACGGACTGTCAGCAAGACCACGCGCAGAAAGGCCGGGGCAATACGAAAAAAGGTAGCGAAAAAGCCAGTCCGGCGGCCAACAGCTAAGAAGGCAAGGCCACCGGCGACCGCTGCCAAACCGAGGCCGGCGCGCGCACGAGCCTCCGAAGCGACCAAACCGCCACCGAGTCGCCCTGCAACGCCGATTTCATCAGAGCAGCGCATCGGAGTCGTAACCCACTATTATAGCCACCTTTCTGTCGTGGCGATGCAGCTCGAACCTGGCGCTACGCTGCGAGTTGGTGATGTAATCCACATCTGGGGACACACCAGCGATTTCACCCAAAGGGTCGAATCGCTCGAGGTTAATCATGCGCCGGTTCCTGAAGTGGGACCAAAAGACGATTTCGGGCTGAAGGTGATCGAGCACGCGCGCGAGCACGACATCGTGTTTAAGGTGCGATCGTAACGCCGCCGGAAAGCATTGTTTCGAGCAGGCTTCGATAGCCGAGGAAGAGGCTTGAATGCTGCTTGCGCTTACGGGCGCCACCGGCTTTATCGGGCAATATTTATTGCGTGAATTGCCGAAACGCGGTCACCGGCTGCGGGTGTTGCTGCGCCACCCATCTGCGGTGCCCATGCAGTGCGCGAGTGCGGTCATTGGCGACCTCGCTCGACCACGAAATATGTCGGCAGCGCTCGAAGGCGTGGACGCCGTGATCCACTCCGCAGGGTTTACCCATGGCATGTCCGGCATTCCGGAGGACGACTATCGGTTATTGAACACGGAGGCAACGATCGGCCTGGCCCGCGCCGCGCGGCGAGCCGGCGCCAAGCGTTTTGTTTTTCTTTCCTCAATTCGCGCCCAATCGGGACCAACGGCCGAGACGGTACTGACTGAAGCCGACGATCCCAATCCGACTGATGCTTATGGAAGGTCCAAACTCGCCGCCGAACGCGGTTTGGCGGAGCTCGACCTCGATTGGGTTTCACTGCGGGCGGCTCTGGTCTACGGGCCCGGCGTCAAAGGGAACATAGCGCAGCTCATGCGGCTCGCCCGCTTACCCTTGCCGCTGCCGTTGCGCAGCATCGGCGGCCGGCGCTCGCTGCTTGCATTGGAAAATCTCTCGGCGGCGATCGAGGTCGTATTGACAACGCCAGGACCTTTGCGCCGACCCTTCATTGCTGCTGATCGAGAAGTGCTGACGATCGACGAAATGATCGCTGCAATGCGCGATGGCTTGGGACGCCGGCCCAACGTATTCGCGGTGTCGCCTGTGCTGCTCAGGCTCCTTTTCCGCTCGTTCGGACATGACAATATCTACCGGCGAATGTCAGGTTCGCTGGTCGCGGATCCATCAGCATTGATTGGCTTAGGCTGGGCACCGCCACTTAACACCGCGGATGGCCTTTGCAGGCTGATGCGGGCTGGCAAGCGCGAGCCGTCCCAGCGTTTCTCTGACGACAAAGACTGACCGATATGCGTTATCACCGCTCTGTCAGCTTGAACTCGATACGGCGATTGCGACGGTAGGCGTCCTCGGTCGTACCACTTTCGATCGGTTGGAATTCGCCGAACCCGGCAGCTACGAGCCGGGCTGGTTTCACGCCTTTCCCAACCAGGTATTGCACCACTGAAATCGCTCGCCCCGCCGACAGATCCCAATTCGATTTAAATTGTCCGATGATCGGCCGCACATCGGTGTGACCGTCAACGCGCAGTATCCAGGCAATTTCGGCCGGAATCTGGCTTTCCAATTCGACGATTGCGGCTGCCACCTTATCGAGCTCGGCGCGGCCCTCGGGTTTCAGATCGGCTCTGCCGGTGTCGAAGAATATTTCAGATTGCAGGACGAAGCGATCGCCGACGATACGTATGTCAGACCGATTGCCTAGAACCTGTCGGAGCTTGCCAAAAAAATCCGAACGGTAGCTCGAGAGCTCCTGAACATGCTGGGCCAGCGCAACATTTAATCGCTGACCAAGTTCGCTAATACGTTCGTCGGAGTCTTTATTCTTTTTCTCAGAGACGTCGAGCGCCGCCCCCAACGCAGCCAATTGGTCACTCAGTGCAGCGATCTGTTGGTTGAGCAGGTCGATTTGGCCGAGCGCTTTGCTTGAGTTTTCTTTCTCGCTTTCGAGTTGGCCTGAAATCTCATTCAGTTTGTTTTGCGCTGTCATCTGAGCGGCAGCAGCACCCTCATACAGACCCTTAAATCTGTCCCGATCGTTCTGCGCCGTCGCAAGCGACGCTTGCAGGCCGCCGAGTTGACTTTCCAGGTCGGTTTTACTGGCCTTTTCCATGGACAGAAGTTTAGACAACAGAGCAATTTGCCCATTAAGGTGTTGCAGCGCCGTATCTTTGCCCTGGACTTCCTGCTGCAAATAAAATTGGACGACGACAAAAACGCTAAGCAAGAAAATGATGCTGAGAATCAGGGTCGATAAAGCATCGACGAAGCCGGGCCAGTAGTTCATCCCGCTTTCGCTGTGGCGATACCGTGCGAGCGCCATGGGTCACTGTCCAGGCTTTATCATCAGGTTTGGACACAAATGCGGGCCAAGTGCCATCATTGCCTTCACGTCTTCTCTTCGACCGAGCGCCTGGCCGATGGCGTAATCGAACTCACCACTTCTCCTCGCGCAGCGTGGATCTGCAGGAGATCCCTGATCTCGCGATGTTGCTCGGCCTGGCTATCCACCCAATCCCGGATCGTCTGCTGCTCAACGCGCATTTGCGCAACCAGGCCCTGGACCGCTTCAGCCAGATTGGCCATGGCCGCCGAGGCGGCCTTGTTACCGCCGGCCTCGGTAACCGCGGCACGCAGCCGCTCAATCGCGTTTCGCATGTCGCCAGGACTACCGTCGGCGAGGATGGGTTCGGCGGCGTGGTCGTAGACCGTGGTGGAGAGCCAGTCTTCGAGCTCGGTGTAGAACCGGTTCTGGGCTCCACTCGATTGCAGATCGAGAAAGCCGAGCACCAAAGAACCGGCAAGGCCGAACAAAGACGACGAGAACGAAATTCCCATGCCGCTGAGCGGGGCAGCAAGACCCCCGCGGAGCGCATCGAACATCGAGGCCGCATCTCCCGTTGCTTTCAATCCCTGGATAACCCCGCCGACGGACGTGACCGTCTCAATCAGGCCCCAGAACGTGCCGAGCAGACCGAGAAATACCAAGAGCCCGGTCATGTAACGCGAGATGTCGCGCGCCTCATCCAGCCGCGTCGCGATCGAGTCCAGAATACCGCGCATCATCTGCGCCGAGATCGTCATGCGCCCGACGCGGCTACGGAGGATGGCTGCCATCGGCGCCAGAAGCACGGGCGAGCGTTTGACCGCGAGGCCTGGATCACCGAGACGAAAGCCGTTGACCCAAGCGATCTCCGGATAGAGCCGAAGCACTTGCCGCAACGTCAGTCCGATGCCGATGAGGAGTACCAGAATGATCAGGCCGTTCAGGGCCGGGTTCGCCATGAACGCGATCTCGATTTGCTTGCGCAGCACACCGACGATCACGCCGACGAGCGCCACAAACACCAGCATCCGGAGGAGGAAGATGCGCGGCGAAGACAGTTTGAGCGGATCGAGTTCCCGTGCCATGAACACAAAATTAAGCCACCGTTAGATCAGTTCGCGAATATGGCACAGGTCGGCGATAAATAAAAAGCAGGATAGCCAAAGTGGAGCGCTTAAAATTGGCTATTGCGGCACTCGATCGCCTTACCATTGCCAAGATCATCGCTTTGCGGTTGCATTCGTAAGTTTTTCCGAACTGCGAGCTATCTGCTCTGCTAAGAAACCCGATCGCGGGCAATGTCGGCTGTTGCGCGCGCTGCGAGCTGCAATGCGGCTGCCGTCACGATGACTTTCGGTCACGGGCAGATGATGCCGCCGCCGCTGGGACTGGCAAAACAGCCGATCGATTGCGGCAACACTTTCCTTGGCAGCCACAAGACGATTTCGGGGAAGAAAATAATCAATACGATTGTGATCAGAAAGACGGCGTAAATGGGCAGCGCGGCGCGTAATGCTTGCGCGAATCTCACGCCAACGAACTTGGAGGCCATCAGCAGAACAAGCCCGTAAGGCGGCGTAATCAATCCGAATGCCAAAGTCGTGATCAGCACGACGCCCATGTGGACGGGATTGATCTTGCCGGCGGTGGTCAGCGCGTTCACCAGGGGCATGAAAATGATGATGGTCGGAACTGGCTCGATGAAATCGCCGACGATCGTGAACAAAAGGACCATCAACAACAAAATCATATGAGCGTCGTTCCCGGCAATCGACGTGATCGTTTCGGAGATCACGATCGCCCCGCGGAGATAAGCGAGCAGCCAACCGAAAGCATTCGCCGCGCCGATCGTGATGAGCGGCAGCGAGAAGATCAGCCCTGCCAGGCAAAAATCATACGGCAGATGCGAAATATGCCGTGGATTGAGTGCCGGGATTATCACAAAGAGAATCCAGCACACCGCAACGACGCCGGCCTCGGTCGGGGTAAACCAGCCGGTAAGAATACCACCGAGCAAGATGATCGGAATCATCAGCGGCAGCGCGGCTTCATAGGCGGCCATTCCAATCGCACCGATGGTCGCGCGCCGGCGGCGGAAACCGACCGGTCCGAAGAAATAGCAGTAGGTCATCAGGCCGAGGCCTATCATCAGCCCCGGCGCAAATCCGGCGATAAACAGGCCGGCGATCGAAACGTTGCCGACCGCACCGTAAACGACCGCGGTAATGCTCGGCGGCACGAGAGCAGCAATAGTGGAGGCCGCAGCGATGATTGCGGCAATGAACGGCCCCTCATAACCTTCTTTTTTCATCGGGCCGCCAAGCGCGCGGCTCATGACTGCGACATCGGCCGTGGTCGAACCGGACATTTCGGAGAAGAACATGCTGAACACGGTGACCACCTGGGACAAACCGCCGCGAACGTGACCAACCAAAGCCATGGACAAATTCGCAACGCGTACCACCACATTGGCCGAGCTCATTAGCTCGCCGACCAGGAGAAAAAATGGAATAGCGAGCAGCGCCTCATTGTCGACGCCGTCGAATATCTTCTGAATGATTGCGGCAAGGGAGACATCGGCCAGCGTCGAGCCGATGAACACGCCGCCAAGCAGAGCGAATGGCACCGGCACGCCCAGATAGCCGAAGGCCAGAAAACAGGCGGACATAGTCGCAAGAATCGCTGGCGCGCTCATCGCGATCGATCCGGGCGCGACGCGCCGAAAGCCGCGGTGTGCGCGGCGTCTTGTTCAGGTTCGGGATGCTCAAAGCCGTTACGGCAGCCATTGACGATCTGCTCTATCGTGAACAGAGCGATCAGCACGCCAGCGAGCGGGATCGCCGCATAGAGCGACGCGATTGGCGTATTCGAGGGAAGCCGAAAGCTGCCGAAGCCACGCAAATAATTGAGGTAGCCGTAGTATATGAGCATAATCGCGACGCCGAGCACGATCCCGCGAATAACAAGTTCCGCCGCAACACGGGCGGATCCGTGCAGCGCTTCAGCGAATGCCGTCAGATAGAGATGATCGTTGCGCCGGGTCGCTACCGCCGCGCCGAGAAAAATCGCGTAGATGAACAAAGTCGAGGTGACTTCCTGGAGCCACAGCCACGGCGAACCAAGAAGGCGAGTGGCAATGTCACAGCAGACCGACAGCGAGAATCCAAACAGGAGCGCGCCGCACGAGATCATCAATGCGGCCTCGAGCGGATCCAGCGCTTTCCACTTCAGATGCCGCTGGCGTCGTAACACAAGCTTATGAGCGAAGCTCATATCAACGGCCCGGACGTGGAGAGACCGGCGGCCGGGCCTCTCCATCTATCGCCTTGCATGTGAGATCTAGTCGATCGAAACGATCAGATTTTTGATTTTTTCGGCGTGGGGCCCGAGTCCGTTCGCGAGCTTGTCGAGCATCGGCTTGGAAATCTTCTGAAAGCTCGATTTGTCCACCCCCGTGACAATCTTGATGCCCATCGTTTTTAGTTTCGCAGCGGCGGCATCCTCGAGCTCGAAGGCCTTCTTTGGTTCCTCGGCCGTGACGTCTCGGCCAGCTTCCAGCACCCATTTTTTCTGATCGTTATTAAAACTCTGCCAGAGCTTGTCGCTGATCCAGACAATCGCGTTATTGGCCTCGTGTTCGGTCATCGACAGCACCGGTGCGACTTCGTAATGCCGATTAATCAAATATACGTTCACGGAGTTTTCGCCGACATCCACCACGCCTGTCTGCAGCGAGGTGTAGACGCTGCCGAACGGCATGTGAACAGTTTGCGCGCCATAGGCGGCGAAGGTCGCGTCTTCAGTCGCCGTTGCCTGCACGCGCACTTTGAGACCTTTGAGATCGTCCAGATTGTGGATTTCCTTTTTGCTGTACATGCTGCGAAGGCCTTGGGTGCCCAATCCGATAACATGCAGCCCTTGGGTGGTCTGATCGATCATGTCGTGAATCACTTCGTAGACCTTCTGATCGCCGAGGGCCTTGACCATGTGGTCGGTGCCGCGGAACAGGAAATGCAACGACATCACGCCCGCCTGGGGCGAGATGGTCGCGGTGTTCGCGGACGAAACAATCGCAAAATCGAGGTCGCCGGATTTTACGAGTTGCAGGAGCTGCGGCTCTTGCCCAAGCTGAGCGCCGGGATACTGGTCGACCACCATTTGGCCGCCGCTGAGCTGTTTGAGTTTGGCGGAGAAGATGTCATAGGCGACGCTATAGCCCGAGTTCAGCTGTTGATCATGCGCGAACCGATAGTGTGTCTGCGCACCGGCACTGGGTGAAAAGCCGGCCAATGCGCAGGCTACGATCGATGCATGCAGGATCAAGGCGATCTTTCGCTCCATGGCGGGTCCTCCCTCGTATTTCGCCAATTCTTATTGTGGCAACCGGGCTTGGCGACCCGACAGTAGCACATCCAAATCGGGCGCGTTACGTGTCGCCCAGCACCCTCTCGGCGAGGGGTGTCTTTTCCGCTCGAAGGTCGACGTAGGATATAGTGTTGGGCGATCGAAGCGGAGCTCATCGTGGCGAAACCTCGTTCGAAGGCAAAGTCGGCTGAAATCAAAAACGTCAAAGCCGCCAACGAGGCGTATTACAAAGCGCTGTCGGCGCGCGATATGCATGCAATGGAAAAGGAATGGACTTGCGCAACGGACAACATGTTGATTGCCCCGCCCTCTGATCCACACGTTCACGTGGGTTGGGCTGCAATCAAGCGGAACTGGCAGGCTTATTGGCCCGTGTTTGAGGATTACTCGGTCTCGATCCGGGTGAAAAAAGTGAATATCAGCGGCCCGGTCGCTTGGGTGCATGGCATAGAGGCTTCGAAACGACGGAAGAAATCGGGCGAAGTGAGCGGCGGCCGGAATTATGGAACGAATATTTTCGTTTATCGTAACGGCCGCTGGCTAGTGGTTTTTCATCAGGCAGCCAAAATCCCGCCCGAACATGGCGGCTAGCGTTTCGTCGCCGAGAAAAGACGCGAGCAGTCACTCAAAGAAGCTAATCTTTAAACGCTGGGATCACACGGCAACTTGAGTGCCTACCTCGACGACTCGGCCAGTCGGAATCTGAAAGAAGTCAGTAGCGTCGCTGGCAGTTCGCGTCAGGCCGATAAAAAGACGATCCTGCCAGCGCGGCATAATGGATTTCGCTGCCGGTCGAGGGGCGGACTCCCAACCGGCAACACTGGTCGAGGCATGCTGATCCTCGCTCGTCGTTCTTTTCATGGCGCCAGTGTGATCGGCAATTCAGCTGCGCTTTTCGGTCACGAACAGGGCGACGTCCGGAACCAATATCCGTCCCATCCCCGCCACCACGCGCAACCATAGCCATATCCGAAAGGCGAGTAATAGGAGGAATAAGATTCCGGCCCAGGGCGAACGATCACGGAGCGGGCCCGGTGGTGGGCCGAGCGCGTTTTTGCGACGGATGTTCGCCGCTGAGAGCGAGCCGCCGTGCGAGGTGGGCGTCCACTCACTGGCGGCGAGGTAACCACATATCCGGGAGAGGCGCTGGGTGTTGCAGGCGCGATGGGCCTGTAGCTCGGTTGCGGCACGGTATAGGGACTGGACGGATTGAAAACGGGTGGTGGCAGCGGCGTAGGGGGAGGCACATACTGCGCTCGTGCTTGTTCGATCAAGACGCAGGCGCCAAAAACGACCGCGCATCCGCTCAACAAAAGCTGCGCCAGGGTTATCCGCTCAAATCTCCTCGTCGGCATTGCGGTCTCCTTCGCGGGCGATGTTCTGTTGCCACTAATTGACCACATCGCCGCAAAATTGTCTTTCGCGAAACCGCGCCGCCGGGACGTTGGGGCAACGCCGTTGACCAGGTCCGCTCTCACGCCCGCCCTTAGCGCTCTTGGGCAGGCGGCGGCGGAACTTGCCAGGGAAGTTTGTCGATATTTTCAAGCGGTGTCGTTTGATTTGACAAGAAAATGACAGCGCGCAACCCGTCGGTATAGTACGGATCGCCGGTGAGGTTCGTCCGCGGTGCCGATGCTGGAGCGGCGCCTACGCCATCGACATAGCCGTATCGCTCGACGAATTTCGACATCAACAAGTCTTGCAGAAGGTAGGCTCGGTCAAAATCGACATCCGGTCCGATCTTGTGCGTGGTCAAATTCCAGGTTTGCGCGGTGAGACGAACGCCGATATCCCGGCTGACCTGCCCAATCCATATTCTTCGCCCTTCAAATGTGTATGGCGTCAGCCAAAATCGCGCGTGGACGCGTTCATTGATGGTCGAGCGCGCCTTCTGCACGACGACGTCTTCGCGACGACCAAAAACGTAGAGCGGACTGACCGGCGAGGTCAGAAATGCTTCACGAAACAGGAATGCACGCGCTGTCGCGATTGCACTTGCCACATCGAGCGTTCGGGCGAGGTGCCAGCCGCGGGCGATGAAAGGAACGATTGGATCCCGCTTGCTCTCTATAATGACAATATTGAGCGGATCACCATTGCGTGTAGCGTCAGCATTGGTTGTGCAGCAGCGCTGCTCGGCAAATGTTGTTCTTACGGAGTCGAGGTCGAGATCTTCGATCTTCCTGCCCGGATAGAGCTTGTCAGCGCTGATACCGGTGCCGACAAACGATGGCCCGGGGATCGGCAGTGCAAAATCGAACGTTTCCAGACGATTTTTTCCGACGATCACGATGTGGGTATATTTTACGCCCGCATCGAGCTCACCATAAACGAAGCCGGTCGTGGTCGAATGCGGCGGCAGGATGCCCGCGATTTGGCGCTCGAGGAAGAATTCGTCGCGCGCCCGATTGGTGGCGTAAGAGAATGTGCCGTGGAACCGGTAAGAGACTTCGTAGGGCGAGTAGTAATCCGCATCCATCTCGATCGGGAGAAACACGAGCTGATCGTCGGTTTCGTTGGCAATCGAGAGCCAGACCGGCTGGATGTTGTATTTGGCAAGATCTTCTCCGAAGCTTTGCCGGCTTTCGCGCTCGCCAAGGGCGCTGACGCTCACTGTTATTCCGGGGACCGATCGTCGTTGCGCGCGCGAGATGAAGCTTGCATCGGCGCTTTGATCTGGGTTGAACCGGAGCGAGCTAAGGAAGCTCGCTGCCGCGGCGGCAACGCAAACGACAATGACCACAGCAAAGAATTTACGCAGCCGATGGCTTTTCACGTGAAGGCGCTGGTCATTTTGGCCTGTCAAATGAATTGTTTGAGTTTTTAGCCGGGCGTACGGAGCCAAAGTTTGATTTCGATCAAGGAATGCTCGCTTTCGTCAACCGGCGTCGGGCATCTGGCTCGGCCAAAACAAGTCTCGCATCGAGCCGAAAAGCCGATTATGTTTGTGTTCGGCTGCGCGCTAGCAAAATGTCAGAGAAAAGCTACGGTCCGAATCGAGCGTGCCGCGGATGGTCCTTGTCGTTCGCGATTCTTGTTATCGGCCTTGTCGCGATTTTTCCGCGGCCCGCCAGCAGTGGCTCCAAAAACGACACGACTGGCACGGTTTCAAAAGCCGAGCCGCCCGTTAAGCAAGATGGCACGCCAACGCATCCCTACGCGGATGCCAGCCAATGCCCGTCCAGCACTGACGTGATCATTTGGCCGAGCGGGAGTTCGATCCCGAGCCTTCCTCCCGGCATATCGGTTTGTTTCGTCGGGGGTCAGTCGTTCAACGATAGCGGTTCGGATGTGCAAGTGCGCCAGCGCTAAACTCTTTTGCTTGCAGTAAAAACGTCCCGGTTTTAGTGCGCCTCAGGCTTATGCGGTTGTTTATGCGATGACCGGGTGAGAATGCAGCCGCACGGCAACAGCGCCAGTATCGCGATGAAGATCAGCGAAAGCGCAACGTTTGTAAGCGTCATGACGTTCCTCCGTCCACGCACCGTTTATTTCAAGCAAGTCACGCATTTCGGCACTTCGCCCCACAGGAAGACGTTCAATCAGGCCACTTCCAGCTCGGCTTCGGTCGTCTGGCCTTGCGGATTGATCAAGCCGGCGAGCACGGTCGGATCTTCCGCCGTCAACACCGTCATCGACTCGAGCCGGCCGCGGATTTCGACGCGCTGTCGTTTGAGCGAACCGAGCGCGATGCCGGCGGTGCTGCAGACTTCCTCGGAGAGGACGACGCGGCACTCCAGTGTCTTGGTCATGTCCTGAAGCCGCGCCGCGACATTGACGGCGTCGCCGAGCGCGGTGAAGACCGTACGGTCGCGAAAACCGACGTCGCCGACGATGACTTCGCCGGCGTGAATACCGATGCCGTATTGGATCGGGTCGCGGATCTCGGTGACGAACTGATGATTGAGATACGCGACGTTCGACGCAACCAGCGACGCCGCGCGCAACGCCTGGCGGCACGCGGTGGCGCGATCGACATCGAGCCCGAACAAGGCCAGCACGCCGTCGCCGACGAATTGATTGGGTTGCCCTCCGGCCTCGGTCACCGCCTGGCAGGCCGCGTCAACAAACCGATTAATCAAAAAGACGATATCGAACGGCAGCCGCTCCTCGGTCAATCTTGTCGAGCCGCGCATATCGACGAACATGCTCACCACATAGCGCTCCTCGCCGATATTGATGCGGCGGCGGTTGCGGACGAAATCCGCGCCGATATGGGGCGGCAAGATCGGAATGACGGCGATGTCGGTCTGCGGCCGCAACTGGCACGCCAGGCGAATCGACGGATCGCCGCCCCCGACGCGATCGAGCACGAAGGCTTCGCGGCGGGACGGACGCGGCAAGCTGGTACGGTCGCTGACGACGCGGACGCGGCATGTGGAGCAGCGCGCGCGGCCGCCGCAGACGCTGGCGTGCGGAACCTTGAAGCGCAAACTCGCTTCCAGAACGCTCAAGCCTTTCGGAATACGAACCTGCTTGTCCGGATAGGACACGGTGATCATGCCGCGCCGGCGCTCGCGCAAGCTGCGCACGCCCCGGGCGGCGAACACCAGCGCCAGCGCAACCGCGTAGCCGATCGGAAAGTAAAACAGGGTGATCTCGTCAACGACGGCGCGCTGGGGCGGCGCCATCGGCATGATGTGCGCGGCGCGCCATTGCGGATCCTTGGCCAGCACGGTCACTTCTTCGGCGCCATGATGCGCGCCGATCATGGCCAGCGGCGGCAACAGCACCGCGACGGCGAGCAGGATGGGCGCCGCCCATTTGAAGAACGGCTTCATTCGCAGCCAGAAATAAAGCCCGATGCACGCGTGGGTCCAGGCGATTGTCAGCAGCGCAAATTGCACCGCGATCATGTACGGTCGCGCCACCCAATAGGCGAAGAGCGGCGCCGCGTAGTTCACCGGATCGCGCCCAAAAACCCAGCCTGCCACCCGTACCACGCCGAAATGACTCGCCAGCCAGAGCGGTATGCTCAAACCCAGAAGCAACTGTGTAATCTCGGCAATCGTGTAGCGAAAATGGCGGCGCTGATAGAGCGCCCACAGGCCGAGCGAAAAATGGATCGCGGCTGCGCTGTAGAGCGTGGCGTTGACGATCGGAATCCGCCACCACCAGATGTGAAGCGTGAGCCACTTTTCCATCAGCGCGTAGGAAACATTGCCGAGCGCGTGATTGAAAAAATGCGAGAAGATGTAAGAGAACATCACGAGCCCGCAGGCGAGCCGCACCTGCCGAACACCGACACCGCGCAGCCAATTGGCGAAGCCGGCGGGGACGCCGATCCCGGGCGTGTTCACGCCAGTGATTGCTGGTGCTTGCACCGACATGCGGAGACCTTTCAGCGCGTCGACGACGCAATGGCGCAATGCTCAATCAATTCCGCTTGGCAGTTAGCCGGCAAACGTTAATTGCACCTTTGCCTCCCCCAAAGGCGGCAACGGTGCAGGCAGCGAAAACTCGCCGCAAGCCCTTCTGGCGTATTTGACCGTTGTCCCGCACAGCGCTGACGCCGCAGAATAAAACGAGAACGTAAGTGAATATAGATACTTAGGAAGCCATCCCGCGCGGCTGTCCGCGCGCCGACACCCGTAAAAAGCAGCGTTACGTGATGCCGGTCACAGAAGCTATTGCCGACTCTGGCATGGTCGCTCTGTTGCTACAAAGGACAAGCGTCATGAAAACGATCTTCGTGGTTATGGTCCTTGCTTTCGCGTTCACGACCGGCATGGCCGTGACCACGATCATCACGCAGACCGTGTCATGAGAGACATATTGATATTTTTAGGTCGGGGCTTTGCGCTATTCGCCGGCGGACCCGCGGTCTTTTGTCAGTATTCGACCTTGAGCCGTGGCGCCGTGGTCGTGCAAGCGCAGAGGCGCGGGAGAGGGCCATTGGAATGATGAGGTATGTGGCGTTTGTTGTTCTTGGTTGTGCGTTCGTAGCGGGTCTGTGGGTGACGGTGCAGAACCATCGCCTTTCCGAACAGACAGCATCGGTGATGCTGGCGACCGGCACGATCCGTTAGTTCGCCGCACGCGCGAGCGCTTGTTTGGATCGGGTGCACTTATTGCTTTGCGCCCAGCGGGGGCGCATCGCAGCTCAGCAGCCGTTGAACAGCCAATTTACGCCGAACTTCACGTCGTTCATCGTCGGTTCTGAATTTATAGTGGCGGTGGCCGGTCCGGACAGGCCGGCGTTTCACCGTCAGAGTTTCACTCTCGCTGCCAAAACCGATGTAGTTGTTGTATTCGGAAACCGAAGGGAAGGCATGGCCGTCGCGGAACAAACCGCCCAGCGGGCTGGTTGCCCTCGGTGAGCCAATCGAGCGCAGTCATGAACAAGCTTACGTTCATTGCGGCACTCACCTTCGCCGCATCGCCCGCCGCGGCACAACTGGCGACGCCAAACGGTCAAGTGCAATCGTCGACTCAAGGCGGCGCGACGGAATCGACGCAAGCGCCGATGACGGGCGTGTTCTGCATCGAGGAAATGACGGCGAACTTCTGCAACGTCGTCGCTGGCCCGAACACCGGCGGTTATGGCGCAAGAAGCAGTTCCGGATCGGGTAGCGGATCGGGCAGCGGCCCCGGCGGCGGCTCGTCGTCGATTCCGCCATGCTCGGCGGAGCCGCCATTCAACGAATTGTGCAACTGATTGAAAGCGGCCAGTGCTGACGCAATGACAGCGTGGAACGCTCGACATTACTGAGTGCCGCACCGGTATCACCGGTGTGCCTTCTTGTAGCGGCGCCTGCCGCATTTATTTAGCCTGACAACAAGCCACAATTTGGGAGGGCTCGCGGCGCAACCCGAGTGTTATCGTCATGTCCATTCGCCCCATCAAACGCATCGTGCAGTCCAAACCGACGATCGAAGGCGCCGGCGTGAAGTTGCGCCGCGCTTTCGGTTTCGGCGATACGCAAGAGACCGATCCTTTCCTGCTGCTTGATGATTTCCGCAACGACCGGCCGCAGGACTATCTCGCCGGCTTTCCGTGGCATCCGCATCGCGGCATCGAGACCATCACCTATGTGCTCTCCGGAACGGTCGAGCACGGCGACAGCCTCGGCAATCGCGGCTCGCTCGGCGCCGGCGACGTGCAATGGATGACCGCGGGCAGCGGCATCATGCATCAGGAGATGCCGCAAGGCGACGCGCAGGGCCGCATGCACGGCTTTCAGCTCTGGGCCAACCTGCCCTCGTCGCTGAAGATGACGGCGCCGCGGTATCAGGACATCAAAGCGGGTGAGATTCCCGAAGTGGCCGACGACGACGGCACGCGCGTGCGCGTCGTGTGCGGCGAATTTTGGGGCAAAAAGGGCCCGGTCGCCGGCGTCGCCGCCGACCCGCGCTACCTCGATATCGCGGTGCCTGCCGGTAAGCGTAAAAAGTTGAAGGTCGAGACCGAGCGGCATGCCTTCGCTTACATTTTCGAGGGTGATGGCCGCTTTGCTTCTGCGTCGCGACCGTTCGGTGTTCTCACCGAGAAGCAAGTCGACGGCGAGGACCTTCTCATGCGCGAGCCGGTGGGCGACCGCTCGCTGGTGCTGTTTGACTCCGGCGACGAGATCGAGGTGCAGGCCGGCGAGCGCGGCATCCGCTTCTTGCTGGTGTCCGGCAAGCCGATCGAGGAGCCGGTGGCCTGGTACGGGCCGATCGTGATGAACACGCGCGCGCAGCTCGAGCAGGCAGTCGCTGAACTGCGCAGCGGCACGTTCATCAAGGGCTGATTGGCTAGCGCACTTTCTCCCGCACCGCCGCCGGCGGCGCGTGGTCTTCCTGGGCGCGCTGATGCACCGGCTTGCGTACGCGCGTCAAATTATAGGCGCTGCTGACCAAGGCGACGTGCGAAAACGCCTGCGGAAAGTTGCCGATCAGCCGCTTTGATCCGGGATCATATTCCTCGCTGAGAAGGCCAACCTCGTTGCAAAGCCCAACCAGCCGCCGGAACAGGGTTTCAGCTTCATCCAAGCGCCCCTGCAGGATGTAGACATCGACCAGCCAGAAGCTGCAGGCCAGGAACGCGCCCTCGCCGGGCGGCAACGCATCATCCACATTTCGGGTGCTGTAGCGCATGACGAGACCGTTGCGGACGAGCGTCCGTTCGATGGCGGCAACGGTGCCGGCTATGCGCGGATCATTTACCGGCAGGAAGCCGACGCAAGGCAGCAGTAAAAGGCTGGCGTCGAGCTGGTCGGAGCCATAGGCCTGCACGAATGTGCCGAGCTTGTCATTGTAGCCACGGGTGCAGACGTCATCGCAAATCTCGTCGCGCAATCGGCGCCAGTCGTCGAGCGGACCTTCAAGCCCGAAACTTTCGGCGCTCTTGATCGAGCGGTCGAAGGCCACCCATGCCATCGCCTTGGAATAGGTAAAATGCTGAGCCGGGCCGCGCATCTCCCAAATTCCCTGGTCCGGTTTGCGCCAAATCCGCGTCAGATGTTCGAGAAATTTGATTTGCGCGTCCCATCCCGAATCGTTGGTGGTCAACCCGCCGCGCCGGGCCTGATGGTGCACGTCCATGATCTCGCCGAACATGTCGAGCTGGAGTTGGGTATGCGCGGCGTTGCCGATGCGCACCGGCGCCGATTTCTCGTAGCCAGGCAGCCAGTCGACGATCCATTCGGTGAGCCGGCGCTCGCCGGCAATGCCGTACATGATCTGCAGCTGGTCGGGACTGCCGGCGACCGCGCGCAACAGCCATTCGCGCCAGGCCTCGGCCTCCTCGTAGTAGCCGGCATGCATGGCGCCAAGAAGCGTCAGCGTAGCGTCGCGCAGCCAGCAATAGCGGTAGTCCCAGTTGCGCTCGCCGCCGGTCTTTTCCGGTAGCGAAGTGGTCGGCGCCGCGACGATGCCGCCGGTGGGCGCATAGGTGAGCGCTTTGAGCGTTATCATTGAGCGCTGCACGGCGTCGGACCATTCGCCGGCTGGGCGGCATTTCGCCGTCCAATCCTTCCAGAATTTTTCGGTTGCCTCCAACGAGGCGGTTGGATCGCGCGCGGGCGGCACGGGCCGGTGCGAGCGCGCATAGCTCAAGACCAGCGGAATGGTTTCCCCGCGCATGACGGTGAACTCGCCGACCGTGGTCATGTTCTTGCCCTTAAGGTGCACCGGCGTGCGCAGCAGCACCATGTCGGGCCCGGCAATCGCACGCAGCACGCCGCTTTCGAGGCGCGTCACCCACGGTACCACGGCGCCATAGCCGAACCGCAGGATGAGTTCGGTATGCATTCGCACGCGGCCGCGCGTGCCGTGAACCAGGCGCACGATCTCGGAACGCTCGCCGTGGAAAGGCATGAAATCGACCAGAACGGCGGCGCCGTCCGCGGTCTCAAAAAAGGTTTCGAGAATCAGCGTATTGGCGCGGTATTGGCGCGTGATGCGGGCCTCGTCGTGCGGCGCCACCAGCCAGCGGCCATGGTCGCGGCTGCCGAGCAACGCCGCAAAGCATGCCTCCGAATCGAAACGCGGCCAGCATAGCCAGTCGATCGAGCCGCCGCGCGACACCAGCGCCGCGCTCCGGCAATCGCCGATCAGGGCATAGTCTTCGATGGGCGTGGACATGTGCTTCAATCGCAGGAGTTGATTGCGCTCAAGAGAAATCGACCACGACTTTGATGTCGCCCTTCTGCGGCACGAGCGCGTCAGTCCATCGCTCGGCCGGCACGCGGCGTGTGATCAGGCTGTCGAGCCAACGTTGATCGGCGCGCTGCAGCGCGATTACCGCATCCTCGTAGTGCTGGCGGTTGGCGTTCACCGCGCCGAACACCGCATCGTTGTCGAGCACCATGGTGCGATTAAGTCCCCCGATGTCGAGGTCCAAATCGTGACCGGGGGCGGAGACGCCGAGCAGACAGACAATGCCCGCCGCGGCGGTGCGCCCGAGCGCGTCGCGCACAACGCCAGGCACGCCGGTGCACTCCATCAGAATATCCGGCTGCATAATAGCCATGTCGGCGAGCTCGCCGACATGAAAGGCCGCGCCGAGATCGCGCACGATCTGCCGCTTCGGTCCACGATCGTTATGGTCGAGAATATGAACGTCGAGCCCACGCTGGGCTCCGATCATCGCGGCGAGCAGGCCGATTGGCCCGGCGCCGGTGACCAGCAAGGTCTTCGGCGCCCAGACGCGCGAACGCCGGCCGATCCGTTCGGTATGGTCCCAGGCCTTGGCGACGATGCTGGTCGGTTCGACGAGAACGCCGTTAAGCCCGAGCGACGGATCGAGCTTGACCAGAAATTCCGGCTCGATCCTAAAAAATTCCGAGCCGTAGCCGTCACGCTCCTTGATGCCGCGTTCGGTGTAGCGGCCGTTGCGGCACATGTCCCATTCGCCCGCGGCGCAACTCGAGCACGGGACAGGATCGGGGCGGCGGACGATGCCGGCGACAAGGTCGCCACGTTTGAAACCGGAATTGACCGGAGCGTCTTCAACCGTGCCGAGCGATTCATGGCCGATGACAAGCCGCTTGCGGCCCGGCGGCGCCCAGCCATACAAACCGGCAACGATCTCGCGATCGGTCCCGCAAACGCCCAGCGCCAAGCTGCGCACGAGTACCACGCCGTCCGAGGGCGGCGGGTCGGGGACATCTTCGATGCCGGCTGAATTGGCAATACCTGGCGCAACGGTCAGGGCGCGCATCTTTCAATCCCGCAAAAATTTGCGCAAAGGCGCTGTTGCCGCGCGCAAGCCGCGCCCGCGCGCCCCGCGATAAAACGTTTAGTGCGGAACAAAGTTCCAGTCGCGGAACCGCACTGCCTTTGCGCGGTTAGCTCAAATCCGGCAGCAAACACGGGGGCAAAAATGACGACGCTCGGACAGACGCGCTGGGCGATCGCCGAGGGCTACATCCCGGCGCAAAGCTCGTTCTCGGATCCGGCGCTGGTCTCGCATGAGACCGCCTGTATTCTTAATGCCGGCGACAGACCCGCCCATGTCCGCATCACGGTATTCTTCGCCGATCGCGAACCGGTCGGGCCCTACGTCGTCACGGTGCCGCCGCGGCGCACGCTGCACTTGCGTTTCAACGATCTCGAGCGGCCCGAGCCGATTCCGCGCGATACGGCCTACTCATCATTATTCGAGTCCGACGTGCCGATCGTGGTGCAGCACACGCGGCTCGATTCGCGACACGCTGAAGTCAGTTTGCTGTCAACGACCGCTTACTCCGAAGCGGCGCCGCGCTAAAGCGAAACGATTTTAGGTTGATTCGGCATTTCGCTTTAGCTTGTTGCCTAAAGCATGATCTTTTCCGACCTGGCTTCGCCCGCCGAAGCGGGACACGAGAGTAACAGCGGAGCAGAGCTTCGCGCAGGCGGGAAACCGGCATCCACTTTTCGGGATCATGCTGTTGCTTGAAGCATGATCTTTCCCGAAAACCGGTATCCACTTTTCGGCATCATGCTGTTGCTCGCACTTGCGGCTATTCCCATAACAAATCCGGCAATTTCCGGGGCTTGGGTGCGGCGCATCACAAATCCGGAACAAATTTCCGTCATCCGGGTTAAAGGTCCACCTGGAGGTGTCCCCGTGAACGTTGTGGTGGTGTCGAACCGCGTTGCGCGGGCAAAGCCGGATGAGCCATTGGCCGGCGGCTTGGCTTCGGCGCTTCTGCCGATGGTGCGCGATTCCGGCGCAATCTGGGTCGGCTCCAGTGGCCAGAACGGCGATGGTTCGCGTGGGTCGTTTGCGCGCATCGAGTCGCTTGGCATCGGCGCGCTGGCGACGGTCGATATCCCAGCCAAACATTATCGCGGCTACTACGAGGGATTCGCCAATTCAGCGTTGTGGCCGGCACTGCACTCGCGCGCCGATCTCATTCATGTCGGCAGCGACGATTATGCCTCGTATCGCGAGGTCAACGCCTTCATGGCGCGCGCGCTGTTGCGCTTCAACACACCCGAAACGATTTTTTGGATCCAGGATTATCACTTTCTCATCCTTGGCGCGGAGCTGCGCCAGCTCGACATAGAGCGTCCGCTCGGATTCTTCCTGCACACGCCGTGGGCGGACCGCCGCACCATGACGGCTGTGCCGCACCATGGCGAAATCGCGCGCGCGATGCTCGCTTACGACCTCATCGGCTTTCAAACCGTCGAGGATCGGCAAAATTTCGAGGACTACCTGCAGGCCGAGCTCGGATTCAATGTGGTCGACGGCACCGTCGCCTCCGAGTGGGGTCTGACGCAATTGGCGACATTCCCGATCGGAATCGACGTCGACGACTTTGCCGCCCGGGCCACCAAGGCGATGGGCCGGACCGAAGTCATGCGTTTGCGGGAAAGCCTGCGCGGCGCCAAGCTCGTGCTCGGCGTCGACCGCCTGGATTATTCGAAAGGGCTCGCCAACCGAATGCGGGCGTTCGATCGCCTGCTCGAGCTCGAGCCTGGCTTCAAACGCGCGGTCTCGTTGCTGCAGGTCGCCGTTCCCTCCCGCGGCAATATCAAGGCCTACCGTGAGCTTAAGGCCGAACTCGCCGCCCTGGTCGGCGAAGTAAACGGCCGCCACGGCGAAGTGGACTGGATGCCCATTCGCTATCTCAACAAGGGATTTTCACAGCTGACGCTGGCCGGTTTCTATCGGGTGGCAAGCGTCGGCCTGGTCACGCCGTTGCACGACGGCATGAATCTCGTAGCCAAAGAATATGTCGCCGCGCAAAACCCGCTCGATCCGGGGGTGCTGGTGTTGTCGTCCTTCGCCGGCGCGGCGAAAGAACTTGATGCGGCGGTCCTGATCAATCCACATGACATCGACGGTATGGCGCGGCAGTTGGCGCTGGCGCTGCGTATGGGCATCGAAGAGCGGCGCGAACGCTGGCAGGCGATGGTGCGCAAGCTCAAGGCGTCCTCGGTGCAGAACTGGTTTTCCGACTTCCTCCATACCCTTTCCGACATTCGCCGGACGCCGCTGCAGGCGGCAACCCGGCCGATCGTCCTGCAACTGGCCAATCGCAAGGCAGCCGCGGCCAGTTGACCCGCAAGGTGCCGTCACAAGGAAGTATTTACAGTATTTGACCATAGTTCTCGCTGGATCGGTGCGCGGATCGCTCGGGGAATGCGATGTCGGCTTCGTTGATAAGCGGCGGACTTAGGCGCGGTGCTCTCCTTCAACGGCATGCGCAGGCGTGGCGCCGCGTTGCGGCGGGCGCGACCGTGGCCGCAGCGCTTGGCATTATCCCCGGCGCAGCGGCGCAAACCGCAAAACCCGCTCCTCATGCCGTCGCCCCTCGTGCGGCCACTACCCATGACGACGCCTCGCATCCCCACGTCTATTTGATGCGCGGGCTCCTCAACATTTTTTCCTTGGGCATGGATCAGCTGGCCGCGCAGATCGCGCGAAACGGGATCGACGCGAACGTCTATAATCACTCGGTCGAGGAGACCGTAGTCGGCGCCATCGTGCAGAAATATCGCGCCGGCGATCACGGCCCTTACATTCTGGTCGGCCATTCGCTCGGCGCCGACGCCGTCATGCTGATGGCGCAGCAATTGAACGCGCAGGCTGTTCCGGTGGCATTGGTCGTACCGTTTGACGGCACCGGCTCCTACGCGGCCCCGGCCAATGTCAGCTGCGTGGTCAACCTGACGCAGCGCAAATACGCCTACATGCAGGCGGGCGCCGGCTTCCACGGCAAATTATCGAACGTCGACGTTTCCAGTGACACGACCATCGACCATGTCACGATCGACAAGTCGCCGCGGTTACAAGCAATGGCGCTCAAAGAGATTCTGCAGGCCGCGCATGGGCAGTCGTGCCGGCCGGGCGCAAACGCGCCGGCTATCGCGCGGGCGAAGCAACCCGCACCAAACGAGATCGCGCCGCAAGACAACGGGTCCAAAGAGAGCGTGACCAAAGACAGCGCGACCAAAGATAGCGCGACCAAAGACAGTGCCAAGGAGGCAATTCCGCTGAAGAACGCCGCGCGCGCGAAGAGCACCAAGAGCGCCTCTCCAGCTAAGACGGCGTCACCGGCCAAAAGCGCCGCGCCGACGAAGAGTGCCGCACCCACCGCGCCGGCGAAAAGCGCCACACCGGCTAAGAACACCGCGCCCGAAAAGAGCGCGGCGGCATCCCGCTCGAGCTGAGCCGCCTATTTCCTGAAAATCGCGCGGGACTTCGCTCGCACCGAGCGGGTCTCTTCCAATCCGGCTGCGCGGGCTGCCTGCTGCAATCCGCGACGGATCTCGTCACGCTTCTCATGAATCGAGGCAATCACCGGCCCCGTGGGCAGGCCGAGACCGACCAGCGCTGCTTCCGATAATTGCAAGCTCGCCTCGATCGCTTCGGGCACGGCATCGGTGGCGCCGAGGCGGTAGAGATGCCGCGCGTGATCGGCGTCGCGCGCGCGCGAGACGATCAGCACGTCCGGCCGCATCGCGCGCACGTGCTCGACAATGTCGTCGATCAGATGGTGGGTGTGGATGGTGATGATGACGCCGGCGGCATTGGCGAGCCCGCATATTTCGAGGAACTTCGGGTCGGCGGCGTCGCCGTAATAGACGTCGTGGCCTTCGCGCCGGTCTCGGGTCACGGTCGAAGCGTCGGAATCGGCTGCGATGTAGGGAATGCCATGCTCGTTCAACAGCGCACACACCACTTTGCCGACCCGGCCGTAGCCGACCACAATCGCGTGTCGCTGACGTCCGGTTGGCCGCATCGTGAGCTCGGGCGGTGTCGCGCCGGCGGCGCGCAAGCGCGATGCGAAGCGACGCGCAAGGTGGGACAAGAGCGGTATCAGCGCCATCGTGATCGAGGTGACGGTCAGCGCAAAGCTCGCAGTAGAGCGATCAATCAGGTTCGAACCCGCCGCCATGACGAGACTGACAAAGGCGAATTCTCCACCTGCGCCGAGTAGCAGCCCCATTTCGACTGCAACCGGCCACGACAACCGGAACAGCCGGGCCAGTCCGATGATCAGAAGCGATTTGACTCCGATCAGCCCGGCGACCGCGCCAGCAAGCAAAAGCGGCTCGCGTAATAACGCACGCACGTCGATGGCCATGCCGACGGTGAAAAAGAAAATTCCCACCAAGAGCCCTTTGACCGGCTCAATGGTCGCTTCGACCGCCTTGCGGTATTCAGTCTCGGCAAGGAGCAGTCCGGCGACGAAGCCGCCGAGCGCCATGGACATGCCGGCCTGATTGGTGATCACGCCGGCCGCGATGATGACGAACAAAGCGGTCGCGATGAAAAGGTCGCTTGAGCGCGTGGAAGCGACCAGCCGGAACAGCGGCCGCAGCAGAAAGCGCCCAAACAGGACGATCACCGCAAGCGCGATCACCGCCTGCACAAAGGCATTGGCGAGGCTGCCGAGCACCGCGCCCTTTGGACCGGCGGCGAGGAGACCGATGAATATTAGGATTGGGATGACCGCGAGGTCTTGCGCCAACAGCACGGCAAAGCTGGCACGTCCGGCAGCTGTCTTCATCCGCTCCTGCTTTGAGAGCAGTTCGAGCACGATTGCCGTCGATGAAAGTGACAGGCTGGCGCCGAGGATGATCGCTTCGGGGAGCGTTTTTCCCGAATAGGCGGCGGCCCCCGCCAGCAAAGCCGTGGTGACCAAGATCTGCAATCCGCCGACGCCAAAAACCAAGCGCCGCATCGTCAAGAGCCGAGGCAGCGACAATTCCAGCCCGATCAGAAACAGCAAAAAAACAATGCCAAGCTCGGCGATGCCGGCGACGTCGCTGTAGTCCCCAATCGTAAACCAGAACAGCAGCGGAAAGGGTTGGATCAGCGAACCAAGCCCCAACGGCCCCAACAATGCGCCGGCGGCGAGATAGCCGAGCACTGGGCTAAAACCGAGCCGGCTCAGAATCGGCACCAGGATCCCGGCCGTGCCGAGCACGACCAGGGCGTCACTGTAGGCCGCCACGTTAATCGTCGAGGTCACCAACATCTCCAGCCGACCGCGTCGGGCAAGTCATAATGTTGCGGATCATAGCAAGCCGCAAAACAGCCCCACTTCCGCAACTTAAGAACTTCCTCGCGGGCGTGATCGCCTCGCCACAGTGCAAATAAATTCGGCTTTTCTTCTGCGAAACCAGAGACTCTTGGTTGACCGGGGTCAATGGCTTTGGTCTCCTTTCGACGACTGACGCATGGCATATGCGCCGTTTCTGGCTTGGCGGCGGCGTTTTGCTTTCGGTCATGGTGCGATCCGGCGCGGCGGCGGGCCTTGGGGGGCCGAGATTCAGGTGGCAAGCAGCAC
>JBAQBC010000310.1:0-9145 GCA_049286035.1 Xanthobacteraceae bacterium | reverse complement strand
GCTCGGTGCAGGCCTTCACATCGACGGTGTCGTAACCGGCGCCGTTGGTCGAGACGATCAGCAGGTTCGGCGTGTGCTGGAGGAGCTCGGCGCCGGCATGGTAGTGCCGCGCGAGTTCGTCGCGGGTGGAGCTCGTCTGATAAGCGTGCGCGGCCGCCAGAACAGATTTTGCCGTGGCGGACGGATTGCCGTTCTCGAGCGTGTCGAGCCGCACGTCGTCCCGCTTGCCGACGATGTCGAGATAGCCGGCCGGCACATGCGGTACGACCAGAAACACGCGTTTATTGTTGGCGGCATTGCTCATGACTGGCGGCCGACTCCCTTCAATTAGCTTGCGGCACTGAGAGCGCCGTGACCTTGGCAATATCGGCGCAATCCTCGAGTGTCCAGATTGCCTCGATCAGCGCTGCAACGTCGTTGCGCGGAATGGCGTGCGCGGCTGCCTCGCGCAGCTTGTCTTCGAGATCGCGGTCAGTCATCGGATTATCCTCGCTGCCGCGCGCGGCGCGCTGATGCAGCTTGTGAAGCTTGCCGTCGGCGGTTGCGATCTCGACCGCGGCGGCGGTGGTGGCGAAGCTCTCGTCGCGCTTGACCGCGACCTTGCCGCGCAGCGCGACGACGCGCGGATTGTTCACGCAAGCCTCGCCGAACTGTTCGACACCGGCTTTGCCGGTGACAAGCGCGGCGGCGACCGCATGCTGCACGCTCACTTGCGATTGGCCGCTCGTCGAGATGTTCGGCCGGTCGGTGCGCGCGGCAAGGAGCGGATTGCCGGTCACCGTGACCTTTTCCACGATGGCGTCGGGATGCGCGCGCCGCCAGTCGATGACGCAGTCAAGCACCGGATGAACGACGAAGCCGCACGGATAAGGCTTGAAAGCGGTCTTCATGATTTCCCAGCTGTCGCCGAGTCCGTCGGTGAGAACCGAAAGCTGAGGCGTCTCGGCAAGCGCGTGGAAGTAGCCTTGGCCGCCGGTGAGCGGCTCGGCCGGACCGGCAAGGCCTTGCGCGGCCAAGAGCGCCGACCACAGACCGTGGCGCGCGGCATTACCGACGTGAACGCTTTTGGCCGGCGTGCCGAGGCATTCGCACAGGCCCGCGGCTTGGGTCGCGGCGAGGCCAAGGGCGGAGACCATCGGCTCGGCTTTAAGTGCAAGAATCTTGCCGCTTCCCGCGGCGGCGCCGAACACGCCGCAGGTCGCGGTGATGTGCCAGCCCCGCCGATAGTGACTTGGCGAAATCGCAAGCCCGATCCGGCATGCAATCTCGGTGCCGAGCACGAAAGCGAGGATGAGATCGCGGCCGCTCACACGTGAGAGTTCACCAAGCGCGAACAGGGAAGGGGCCACGGGCGCGGTCGGATGAATCACGGTCGGCACGTGGGTGTCGCAGAAGTCGAGCACATTGGCGCTCGCGGCATTGAGAAATGCGGTGGAAAGCGCGTCGAGGCGTTCGCCGCGCCCGATCATCGTCGCCTGCCGGCCGCCGGAAAAAGCGGTGAGCGATTGCAGCGCTGTTTCGATCGCCGGTTCGCGGCAGCCGGTGAGCGCCACGGCGAAGAAATTAACGAGCGCACGCTTGGCTTGTTGCACGACCGGCGGAGTGAGTGCATCCCATCGCGTCTCGGCGATGAATTGCGCCAGGTGTCTGGTCACTTCCAAACTGTCCGGCATCGCAGCCCTCGTGAAGGGCCGGGAGCATCGACCGCCGCGAACAAAAGTGCAAGGATGGCGTCGCCACGACGCGATCAATGCGCCTTCTGTTCGGTCACTGGAGTGAATGATGCAAAGCGTTCTCATTACCGGAGCGGCCGGCGATATCGGCACGCGATTGCGCAAGATTTTGCGCGGCGTCTATCCGCGGCTTCGGGCGAGCGACATCCGCAAGCCGGCGGACCTCGCCGCCGGCGATGACTTTATCGCCGCCGATCTCACCGATCTCGCGCAGGTCGAAAAGGCCGTCGTCGGCATGGAGGGCATCATTCATCTCGGCGGCCATGCCGTCGAAGGATCGTGGGAGACGATTCTCAACGCCAATATCATCGGCTGCTACAATCTGTTCGAGGCGGCGCGCCGTGCCGGCGTCAAGCGCGTGGTGTTCGCGTCGTCCAATCACGCCATCGGCTTTTATCCGCGCTCGCAGCGCATCGGCGTCGATGTGCGGGTCCGGCCCGACAGCCGCTACGGCGTGAGCAAGGCGTTCGGCGAAGCGCTGGGCTCGCTCTATGCCGACAAACACGGCCTGCGCGTGACGTGCCTGCGCATCGGCAATATCGCCGATGCGCCGGTCGACGAGCGCCGCCTGTCGATCTGGGTGAAACCGGAAGATCTGGCGCAGCTCATGCGCATCGGGCTTGAGCATCCGGATATCCATTTCGAGGTCTTCTACGGCGTGTCCGATAATGCGGCGAGTTTTTGGGACAATAGCCGCGCGGCGCATTTCGGCTATCGGCCGCAAGGCCGCGCCGAGGATTATCGGGAAGCGGCGCTGGCGGCGCAGGCCAAGCTGCCGCCCGATCCGATCGGCGCGCGTTATCAGGGCGGCCCGTTTTGCAGCGCCGAATACGATGCGGATAAGAGGGGGTGATGACGTCACTTCTCCCCGCATGCGGGGAGAGGGAGAAGGCGCTACACCCGCTCCTCGGCGCGGACTGATAACTTTGCCGTTCGCCCGCTTTGCTCTGCGAGCCGCTGATAGCGCTGGCGGCTGCCGAGCAGGTGTCGGCGCATGGCGCGCCGCGCGCCGGCAACGTCCGCACCCTCGATCGCGGTCGCGATAGCGCGATGCTCGGTCTGGATGCGCTCCAAATAGGACCGCAACTCTTTGCCGGGCTTGAGCCCGATGCGGACGCTCTGCCGCGGAATGAGAAAGCGGCCGAGGAATTCGAGAAAGCGCATGAAATGCGGGTTTTCGGTCGCGGCGGCGATCGCCTGATGGAAAGCAAAATCTTCGTCGATCGCGCTCTCGCCGCGTTGGAGCGCGGCGTCGATAGCCGAAAGCGCGCTGGCAATGCGCCGGCGCGATCCGACACTTGCGCGTTCGGCCGCGAGACTTGCCGCTTCGACCTCGACGCCGGTGCGCAGCTCGATGACTTGCACGACCTCCGCGATCGAGCGCAGGCCGTCGGGATCGATGCGAAACGGGCGGCGCTGGACATCGCGCACCACAAAAGCGCCGACGCCTTGGCGGGTTTCGACCAAGCCTTCGGCGCGTAGCGCCGCCACCGCCTCGCGCACCACCGTGCGGCTCACTCCGAGCGCCGCCGTCAATTCCTGCTCGGTCGGCAGCCGCGCGCCCGGCGCGAGCCGGCCGCCGGCGATTTCCGCCGCCAGTCGCTCGACCACCTCACCGGTGCGGTTCTTGGCCGGACCGAGCGGGAGGAAGAAATCGGCAGGAAGTCTTGACAGGGGCAAATCCGTCTGGTCAGGTCATCATATGACCTGATGACTACGCCAGATACGGCACCTGCGTCAACCGCAGGCGCCGTCGCTTGAGGAGAAGACTTCAGGGAGGAAATAATGCGCCGACGTGATGTTCTTCGCGGCAGTGCAGCTTTGGCTGGCTCGCTGGCGCTCACCGGTGGTCCGCAAATCCCCGCTTTCGCGCAGGCGAGCACGACACTCAAAGTGTCGGACGTCCATGCTCCCGGCTATCCGACCGTCGCCGCGGTGGAAAGCCTCGGCAAGAAGCTTCAACAGGCGACCAATGGCCGGCTCACCGTGCAGGTCTTCGCCTCGATGCAGCTTGGCGGCGAGAAGGAAGCGATCGAGCAAGCGCAGGTCGGCGCCTTGCAAATGGCGCGCGTGAGCGTTGGCGCGATCGGTCCGGTGATCGACGATCTCAACGTGTTCAATCTGCCGTTTTTGTTCCGCAACACCGCGCATATGCAGAAGGTGATTGACGGCGCAATCGGCACCGAGCTGCTCGACAAAGTGACCGCGAACGAAAAAGCCGGCCTGGTCGGGCTGTGCTGGATGGATGCGGGCGCGCGCAGCTTCTACAACACCAAGCATCCGGTCAAATCGATTGCTGACCTGAAAGGCCTGAAGGTTCGCGTTATCGGCAATCCGATGTTTGTCGATATGGCCAACGCGCTTGGCGCCAACGGCGTTGCCATGGGCTACGATCAGGTGTTCAGCGCCTTGCAGACCGGGGTGATCGACGGCGCCGAGAACAATCCGCCGAGTTTCGTCTTCGACAACCACTATCAGGTGGCGAAGAATTACACGCTGACCGAACACCTGATCGTGCCGGAAGTCCTGGTATTCTCGCGCAAAAGCTGGGATTCGCTGTCGCAGGACGATCAGACGCTGATCCGCAACTTCTCCCGCGAAGCGCAGGCCGAGGAGCGCGTATTCTGGGCGGACTACGAAAAGCAGGCCATGGACAAGGCGCGCGCCGGCGGCGTGCAGATCGTCGAGAGTATCGACAAGCAGCCGTTCCAGGACGCGGTCAAGCCGGTCTGGGATAAATACGGTCCGCGTTTTTCCGAACTAGTCAAACGCATCCAAGCCGTCAGCTGAATCCGGCGGTCAGCGGTCCAGTGAGTCGTTCATGAATGCGCAATCCCTGACGGCGGCGCTGCGCCGGCTGATGGACGTGCTCTACGACGCCTGCGTCATCGTCGCCGGCATTGCCCTGGTGTTGATCTCGGCCGTGATCCCGTGGGCGGTCTATACCCGCTACGTGCTCAACCGCGCCGCGTCGTGGCCCGAGCCGCTGGCGGTGCTGCTTATGATCGTGCTGACATTCATCGGCGCGGCCGCCTGCTACCGCGTCGGCCTGCATATGCGGGTGGGGTTCTTCGTCTCATTGTTGCCGGGGCGCCTGCAGCGCGCTATTGCGCTCCTTGTCGAATTATTGATGGCCGCCATCGCGCTATTCATGGTCGATTGGGGCATCAAGCTCGTCGCCGCGACCTGGCAGAATTCGATCGCCGATTTTCCGTCGCTGTCGGTCGGGGTGACCTATCTGCCGATCCCGATCGGTGGCGCGATCCTGTTGCTGTTCGTATTGGAGCGGCTGACGATCGGCCCGCTGCCGACGCCGGCGCGGCCCGAACACGCGGCCGCGGCGTTCGAGTAGCGACCGGAAACAAGCGCGATGGACATCTTTATCCTCCTCGCCACCATGCTCGCCTGCTTCGTCATCGGCATGCCGATCGCCTATTCGCTTGCTTTGGCGGCGATCGCCGGCGCGTTCTGGAAGGGCATTCCGCTCGAAGCGGTGATGCTGAAAATCTCCGACGGGGTGAGCAAAGTGGCGATGTTGACCATCCCGTTCTTCGTGCTCGCCGGCGCGATAATGGCCGAGGGCGGCATGGCCAAGCGGCTTGTCGCCTTCGCCGACGTTTTGGTCGGCTTCACCCGCGTGCGCGGCGGCCTTTCGGTCGTCAATGTGGTGGCGACCACGTTTCTTAGCGGCATTTCCGGCTCTGCCGTCGCCGATACGTCCGCGATCGGCTCGGTGATGATTCCGCAAATGGAGAAGAGCGGCTTTCCGCGCGTCTTCGCCACCAATGTGACGATCTCGGCTTCGGTGCAGGCTCTATTGGTGCCGCCGAGCCACAATGCGGTGATCTATTCGCTTGCGACCGGCGGCACGATTTCGATCATCAGCCTGTTCATGGCCGGGGTGGTGCCCGGTCTGTTGCTCGGCTTCGCGCTGGTCGTGCTTTGTCTGGTGATCGCTTACCGCGACGGCCATCCGCGCGGTACCGCGGTCCCGGCGCGCGAAGCGGTCCGAATCAGCATCGACGCGCTCTGGGGCTTGATCACGCTCATGATCATTCTTGGCGGCATCCTTGCCGGCGTGTTCACCGCGATCGAAGCTGGCGCGGTCGCCTGCGTCTGGGCCTTCTTCGTCACCATGTTCGTCTATCGCGATTACCGCTGGCGCGACCTGCCGGCACTGGTGCACCGGACCCTGCGCACGGTGGCGATGGTGCTGACTTTGATCGCCTGCGCCTCGAGCGTCGGCTACATCATGGCGCTGACGCAGATGCCGGCCAAGATCACGGCGTTCTTTCTCGCCATCTCCAGCAACAAATACGTCATCCTGATGCTGGTGAATTTGCTGCTGCTCTTGCTCGGCACGCTGGTCGACATGGCGCCGTCCATCCTGATTTCGACGCCCATCCTGCTGCCGGTGATGCTCAAGCTCGGCGTCGATCCGGTTCATTTCGGCATGATCATGATGCTCAATCTCGGCATCGGCCTGTGCCATCCGCCGGTCGGCGCGATTCTGTTCGTCGGCTGCGCGGTCGGCGACGTCACAATCGAACAAGTGCTGCGCCGCATCTGGCCGTTCTACGGCGTGATGTTCGGGGTCTTGATGCTGGTGACCTATTTGCCGCAGCTGTCGCTGTGGCTGCCGCGGCTGCTCGGACTGTGATGCTGCGCCGGGCTACTCCGCCGGCGCGGGGCTCGCGGCGGCATCGGCTTCCATCACCGGGCGCGCGAAGTAGAGGAACACCAAAAACAGCGCGCCGATGAAGCAGGGGACAGCGGCGGCATAGAAAATGCCGCCGACCTTGTAGCCGAGCCCGACGATCACGCCGGCGAGAATCGGACCGAACACCTGGCCGACGCGGCCCATGCCCATGGCCCAGCCGATGCCGGTTGAGCGGATCGAAGTCGGATACATGCCAGCCGCGACCGCGATCAGTCCGGTGCCGGTGCCGCCGACAAAGAAGCCGGCGAGGAACGAGGCGATGCTCAGTATCGCCACCGATGATGTGGCCTGGCCGAACCAGGCGAGCGACAACCCGCCGAAGAGGAAGCCGGGGATCAGCACCCGGAATGCGCCGCCGCGATGCACCGCCCATCCGGATGTGGCACTGGCGATGACACTGCCGAGATTGTTCAGGCCAATGATCAGCGCCGCTGCCGAGAGCGAGAACCCCACGGAGTTGAGCACCGCCGGCGTCCAGAACGTCACGGTGACGAGAATCATGAACACCATGAAGAACGGCACCCACAGAAGCACGGTCGGAATGGCGCGGCCTTCCATGAACAGATGCTTGACCGGCACGCCTTCGCGCGCCGGATCGGGCGGCGCGACGAGCTCGGCGCCGGCGGGCACTTCGCCGGGCATGATGCGTTCGATCGTGCGGCGGATTTCGTCTTGGCGCATGTTGCGGGCAAGGAGGAAGCGGATCGATTCCGGCAGCCAGATCGCGAGCACCACCGCGATGAAGAGCGGTGCCACCGCACCAATGTAAAACACCGATTGCCAGCCGAAGGTTGGAATCACCCAGGCGCTAGTGAGCGAGCCGATCAGCCCGCCGCCGGGAAAGGAGGCGAACAGCACGGTGACGAACACGTCGCGCAGGCGCTTGGGCGCAAGCTCGGCGCCCATCGCCAGAAACGCCGGCGTGACGCCGCCAAGGCCGAGGCCGGTGCAGAAGCGATAGGCCAGCAATTGGTCGAGCGACGTCGAGGTCGAGGTCAGATAACTGAAAATCGCAAACACCACGACCGCGATGATCATGAACCATTTGCGGCCGAAAACGTCGGCGAGCGGTCCAAATGACAGCGCGCCAATCGCCGCCCCGACCAGTCCCGCCGAGCCGACCTGGCCGAACTGCGGCATCGGCAGATGGATGACCGCGGCGATCGCCGGCGCGGTATAGCCGATCGCTTGCGTGTCGAAGCCGTCGAGCGCGGCGACAAGCATGCACAGGATCAAAATGCCGATCTGAAACCGCGTGACCGGATGCCGGTCGATCAATGCGATGGCGTCGACTTTCGTGACCATGAGCATCCCCCCGCGCGGCTGCCGGGCCGCAATAAAGCATTCTTGCTTCGATTAAGACGGATGACTGTCGTTTCCGCAAGGCCGCGGCTATGCGGCCGCAAAGCCAAGGGCCTTGCTGGCCAAAGCCGCGCCTTCGATCATGGCGCGCAATTTGGCCCAGGCGATCTGCGGATGCGAGCGGCCGCCGAAACCGCAATCGGCGCCGGCGATCAGATTTTCCTTGCCGATACGTCGTGCATAGCGCTGCAGCCGCCGGGAGACGAGCTCGGGATGCTCGATAACGTCGGTCGAATGGGTAATCACGCCCGGGATGAGGATTTTGCCGTCCGGCAGCTTGACCTTGTCCCAGACCGCGACTTCGTGCTCGTGCCGGGCATTGGCGCCTTCGATCAGAAACGCCTGCGCTTTGACCTTGAGCACGAGATCGACAATCCGCTCGAGTTCGAGATCGTAGGCGTGCGGGCCGTGCCAACTGCCCCAACACAAATGATAGCGCACGCGATCTTCCGGAATGTTGCGCAGCGCATGATTGAGCGCTTCGATCCGCAGCGCGCAGCGGGCGCGGAAGGCGGCGAGTCCCATATCCATGCCGATGCGGTCCCATAGTGCCGGCAGCCAGGCGTCGTCGACTTGGAGAATGAGACCGGCCGCGGCGATCGCCTCGTATTCGACGCGCATCGCCTCGGCGAGCGCGAACACATAGTCCTCGTCGCTTTTGTAGTAGCGGTTGCGCCGATAAACTTCGAGGCTGCCCGGCGCGGTCGAAGTGAGAAATACATTATCTGTGCCGGCGACCGCGCGCGTGACGTCGATTTCTTTTTTGAGCTCGGTCTGGCCGACATAGGTGACAGGGCCGGTACAGGCCTGCACCGGGCGCTTCTTGGCAATCTGTGCACCCGGCGAATAGAACAGGGTGCCGCGCTCACTCGCGTATTTGTAAAAGTCGGCGAATTGTTCGCGATCCTTGCCGCGCTCGATCAGCGGCTTTTCGTAGCCGATGGCAATTTCGGTGAAGCCGCCGAACCGGTTCTGCATATAGCGCAGCCAGTCGCCGCCTTTGGCATATTCGCCTTCGTTGACGATATCGATGCCGATGTCGCGCTGCCGCGTGACGATCGCCGCGACATCATCGGCGAGATGCGACTGGTCGCCGACGGCGACGCCTTTATCGAGCGACAAGAACGGAAGACTGCCGACGTGGGTCGTCAGGATCTTCGCGACGCTCCGCTGCATTGGGCTTTCGCGTTTACTCCGCCGCCAGCACCGCACTCTCGCGGCCGGCGCGCACCAGCCGGCCGGGCATGGCGCCGGTATGCTCGCCGCGCTCGAAGATCGGCGTGCCGGCGACCATCGTCGTTTCATAGCCCTCGACGCGCTGCACGAAGCG
>JBAQBC010000309.1:0-2542 GCA_049286035.1 Xanthobacteraceae bacterium | reverse complement strand
CGGCAATAGACGACTGGGTGCCGCCGGCGGGACGGGAGACCGTGCGCACGCTTGCCCGCGAGATCGACGATACGATCGGCGGCTTTGTACGTGGGCAGAGTGCGCTTTGTCTCATCCTCGCGGTGTTCTATGCGGCGGCGTTACATTTGATCGGACTGGAGCATGGTGCGCTCATCGGCTTTGCAGCCGGCGTGATCGGGTTCATCCCTTATGTCGGCTCGCTCTTGGGCTTAGTGGTTTCAACTTGCATCGCAATTGCGCAGTTCTGGCCGGATTGGACCTTTATTTGGCTCGTGCCGGCCGTCTTTTTTATCGGGCAATCGCTAGGGGACTATGTGCTGGCGCCCTACTTGGTCAGTCGGCGCGTTCATCTTAATCCTGTCTGGGTGATTTTCGCGCTGTACGTGTTTGGCTATCTGTTTGGCTTTGCAGGCCTGTTGGTCGCAGTACCGCTTGCAGCTGCCATTGGCGTCCTCGTGCGCTTTGCACTGAGAGAGTATTATGCGAGTCCGCTCTATGCGACGACTTCGCCTGCTAGTCCGGCCGAGATACGGAGAAAGGGGGGCGAACCGGATGCCTAAATGGCTTGAAAATGCATTAGCGAACTCCGCAAGGGCACGAGTCGTAGAGCCATGCATCGTGCGATCATTTCTGAAATTTACGGCAGTAGCGGGGAGCGCATTGCGGATTATGATGTCACGAATCGATCGAATATGATTTTTAGCTGGCTTGGGTCGATCCGGTCAGCGTCCAGTCAATGCGCGATTTTACAGATTGAGAATCGCGAAAGGTCCGCGGTCGCTACTTGCCTTGATTAAGCTGTCGCGCGTCTTTCGCCATTTCGAGGCAGCTGACGAGGTCGGTATAGCTCGCCATGCCACCCATTTCCGCTCCGATGCAATTGGACTTTTCCGTCGGCAAAAACGTCGACCATTCGTTGACGAGTTTTTGCGCATGGCCTGTTCGCTTTGAACGCATTGCGTGAAAGCTAGATCCGGCCCACCCTTCTCGGACGGATTTGCCGCCTGCTGGGCGATCCCATGACACACCGGGTCGACGTTCAAATCCGGGACTGCTTGCGATTGCGCCGGCCGCACGGCGAACAACGCAATGGTCGCCGCGGCGGCTACGATAATGAGGACGCGCATCGGATCATCTCCACGTCGCCGGGCGCAACTTGAGTGACGACACTCCCAGCACGACATTGAATGCGATCGAGCCTTGCAGCGACAGCGGTTGCAAAGCGACGGTGCGGCCGGAGCCGCCCATGAGCACATTGGCGCCGCCGCCGACGACAAAACCGACATCGCCCGACGCGCCGACATATTCGCCGGCCAGCGCGCCCTGAGGCAGACCGCTGGTCGGCGCGAACACGCCCCAGGCCAGCACGCTGCCCGCGCTCACGCCGACATCGATGCCGACGGTGTTGATGGCGCCGTCGTAATATTCCGGCGGCGCCGGCGCGAGACTCGGCGTATAGGTGCACTGCATTGGCTGGTGGCCGACGAAGATAAACCCAACATTCGGATCGACTTTGCAGACAAGCGAGCCGACTTGCGTCCACGGTTGCGGCGCTTGCGCCGCGCTGGGCAGACAAAATGTCACGAGTGATGCCAGTGTCATAAGTATTAGACGGTAGCGCTGCATCTCATTCCCCCACTCGTTAAATCGCGAACACTATATTCTATGGGCCGAGCACACGCTGCACGGCGGCGAGCGCTTTCCTGCATGCGCGCAGATCTCCGACCTTGTCGGCGACACGCGCCCGCGCCATGCCTCGTTGGATCGCCTTGGCCTTTTTCGGCGAAATTTCGCCGAGCTTTTCTTCCGCGGCGGCGATCGACGCAGGCGTCGGCTGAACGCTCATCCCGGCGGCAACGCCTTCTTTCGCGGTCGGCCCGGCCGCGGCTTTGGCTTCGAGCTTGGCGTCGATGCGCGCCTGCATGGCGTCGATCCGATCCGAGCACGGGCCGGCATGGGCCGCCGAAGCCGATGCAGCAGCTGCCATTGCGCCGAAAACCAAAACTCGCAGCGTGATCATGATAACCCCCACGAATATCGCGGCAGGCGCGATGGTCACGCGCCCGCCGCGTTTGACGTTCGACTATTGCCCTTCGTGGCTCTTTATCATCGCGTCAACCTTCTCTTTGAGTTCCTGGAGATTGAAGGAGGCGGCCTGCTGCATCGGCGGAAAGTCGATTAATGACTGCGCCGCTGTCGCGACCGTCTGCTGGACTTGGACGAAACGCCAGAATTCTCGGGCGTAGAAATCATTCATGTAGCCGCCGCCCAAGTTGTTGAGCGTTTCACCGCGGATCGATGGGGTCCGCTCGAACGGGTCCTGGCGCAGGTTGACGATCGTCGGCAT
This sequence comes from Xanthobacteraceae bacterium, assembly GCA_049286035.1. Classification (GTDB taxonomy): domain Bacteria; phylum Pseudomonadota; class Alphaproteobacteria; order Rhizobiales; family Xanthobacteraceae; genus BOG-931. Next base: position 174 of record JBAQBC010000309.1, on the reverse strand, counting down.
GTCGGTCGTCGTCTTTTCTCCCGGCCAGCCGAACGGCTGCTGGTAGAATTGGAACTTGAAGTCATCGATCCGGATGGCCCCCAGCTTCGACTCGCCGAAATAGAAGATTTCGTGGCGCGCTGACGGCCCCTTGCCCGTGAGCAAGTCCATCTGATTGTAGCCGTCGAGGTGGTT
>JBAQBC010000308.1:0-20813 GCA_049286035.1 Xanthobacteraceae bacterium | reverse complement strand
GAGCCTGATCGTCGTGACCAACGGCGCACTCGGCGAATTGCCGCTCAGCCTGCTGCCGACTGCTCCGGCGGAGATCGATGCCGCTGCGAGGCCATTGTTCTCGGGCTATCGCAATGTCGCCTGGCTGGCGCGGACACACGCGGTGACGGTCGTGCCCTCGGCCGCGGCGATTGTGACGCTGCGGCGGCTGCCGCGTGGATCACCGGCGCGCGACAAGCTGATCGGCTTCGGCGATCCCTATTTCAACGCCGATCAAGCCGCCGAGGCGGAGCGCGAACAGGCAGCGCCGATGCTCGTCGCTTCGGCCGCGAGTGCGGACGCCGAAAACGTAACGCGCGGCGTTCCGCTGCGGCTACGCGCCTCGCCGCACACCGAGGAGAACGACGCCGCCACATTAGGCATACTGCCGCGATTGCCCGACACCCGTTTTGAATTGATCTCGATGACGGAGGCTCTGGAGGCCGATCCGGCCAAAGCGCTGTACCTCGGCAAGGCCGCCAACGAGCAGAACGTCGAGACGCTCGATCTTGCGCATTACCGGATCGTCGCCTTCTCCACGCACGGGCTGGTGCCCGGCGATCTCGACGGGCTCACTCAGCCAGCTTTGGCGCTCACCGCGCCGGAAGTCGCCGGCGTGAAGGGCGACGGGCTGTTGACCATGGAGAAGATTCTCGCGCTCAAGCTCGATGCCGACTGGGTGGTGCTGTCGGCGTGCAACACCGCCGCCGGCGCCGGCGCGGGCGCCGAAGCGGCCTCCGGCCTCGGCAGCGCGTTCTTCTATGCGGGCACCCGCGCGCTCCTTGTCACCAACTGGTCGGTGCATTCGGCTTCGGCGCGCGAATTGATCACCGACCTGTTCCGCCGTCAGCGTGCCGATCCGGCGCTCACCCGCGGTGAAGCCCTGCGCCAAGCCATGATGGCGCTGCTCGACGGATCCGGCGACGTCGACAGCTCGGGCCGCACCATCTATAGCTACGCACACCCCCTGTTCTGGGCGCCGTATTCGGTGATCGGGGACGGCGGCGGGACGTGAGGCGCTCGGCCTTGCGTCGCACGGCGAAGCAAAAAACGGTCTGATCCAAGGCGCTTACTGTACGGACGTTAAGAAAAAGTCACGCGACCTTGATTCGCCGGCCACACAATGGCCGCGAGATGTTGTCATTTGTTCTTATCTGATGCGTCGCACGCTAGGGGATTCGCAATGAAGAGCTTGTCGAAAATGCTGCGGGGGTCTTGCGCGATTGTCACCAGCGGCGCGCTCGTGTTTTCAACCTTGCCAGCAATGGCCCAAGTAACGGCGCAAGACCAGCCGCCTCCGGGAGCGCAATTGCCGCCGCCGGGAGCCCAGCTGCCGCCGCCTGAGGCCGGGCAGCAGCCGGCGGGGCCGCAACTCGGTCGAGCGGAACTGGAAAAGTTGCTGGCGCCGATTGCGCTCTATCCCGACGATCTGGTGGCGCAGATCCTCACCGCTTCGACCTATCCGATCGAGGTCGTCCAAGCTTCGCGCTGGGTAAGCGCGCACCCGAACGTCCATGGCGATGGGCTGGCGGACGCGATGCAGCAGGAACCGTGGGATGCCAGCATCAAGGGTCTGACAGCAGTTCCTCAAGTCCTGTCGATGATGAATGATAAGCTCGACTGGACGCAGCAGTTGGGTGAAGCTTTTCTGGCGCAACCAGACGACGTTTCCAATGCTATTCAGCAATTGCGCGCCAAGGCGCAAGCCAACGGCAATCTCAGATCGTCGGACAGAATCAGAGTCAGCTCGGTTGCGCCGCCGGAACCACCTCCGCCGCTGGGCCCGGTGCCGGTCGGTGTCGACCCGGCGCTGCTGCCGCCACCACCGCCGCCCGAATATATCGTGATCGAGCCGGTCGACCCCGGCGTCTATTACGTGCCAATTTATGATCCCTATGTGGTCTACGGCCCGTGGGCGTATCCGGCATACGCGCCGTTCTACTGGTATCCGCCGGGATACGTGGTCGGCGCGGCTGTGATCGGCTTTAGCGTCGGCTTCTTCGTCGGCTCGGCGCTGTGGTGCCACTACAATTGGGGCGGTGGTTATGGCTATGGCGGCGGTTGGCGCGGCGGCGGTCCGGTCACCATCAATGTGGTCAATTACAATCGGTTCAACCGCACCAATTTCGTGGCTGAGCGAAACGGCATGAGCAACTGGCATTTTGAAGCGGCGCATCGCGGCACTGTCGGATTCCAGAACGCGGCGTTGCGCCAGCAATTCGGCGAGCCGAAGAATTTTCAGACTTTCCAAAATTCCCAAGGTACACGCGGCACGTTCCCAGGCAACCTGCAAGGGACGCAGCAAGGCACGCCGGGTCAGTTCCACGGCAACTTGCAAGGCAACGTCCAAGGCAACGTCAAAGGCAACACGCTACAGGGCAATCAGTCGCGCGGCGGAACAGGGCCTCTGAACACGAAGCTAAATCCGAACGTCAATACGAATGCTAACGTGAATACGAATGCACACGGCAATACGAACGCGAACGTCAATACCAATGCGCGCGTCAATCCAAATGCGAACGTCAACACCAATGCGCGCGTCAATCCAAATGCGAACGTCAACACCAACGCGAACATCAACCGCAACTTAAATATCAACCGCAATCAGAACCAAAATCAGAATCAAAACGTCAACCGCAACCTCAACGTCAATCGGAACTTCAACGGCGGTGGCGGCGGTGGCGGTGGTGGCAACGTGAACCGCGGCGGCAACGTGACGCGCAACGCTGGTCCGCCGCCAGGCGGCGGCGGTGGTGGCGGCAAAGGCGGTGGTGGTGGCGGGAAGGGCGGCGGCAAGGGCGACGACAAGGCGCATCACTGAGGCCGCGTCGGTTGTGTACTCAGATTGACCGCCAGGCCCGTAAAATTGTGATCCGTCGTTCTGAGGTGGCCGCCAAGGGGAGGCGCTGCGCGCCGACCCGTTGGCTCGCACCTCAGCGTGACGGACGATCCGCTGCGGAAATATGTTAAGCGAAAAACTTGGGTCTAACTCGACCCCGCCGGCGCGGCGGTAAATTTCAGCGCTACGCCGTTCATGCAATAGCGCAGCCCGGTCGGCTTCGGACCGTCGGTGAAGACATGGCCGAGATGGCCGCCGCAGCGGTGGCACGACACGGCGGTCCGGGTCATGCCGAAGGTGCGATCTTCGCTCTCGTCGACCGCATGCTCCAGCGGCACCCAGAAACTCGGCCAACCAGTGCCGCTTTCAAATTTGGTCTTGGATGAAAACAGCGGCAGGTCGCAGCCGGCGCAGCCGAAAGTGCCATTGCGATGCTCATTGAGCAGCGCGCTGGTGAACGGCCGCTCGGTGCCTTCCCGCCGCAGCACGTCGAATTGCGCCGGCGTCAAAAGCTTGCGCCATTCGTCGTCGCTGTGAGTCACCTCGTAAACGCGGCCCTCGGCGCTGGCGATATGCGGCCGCGCCAAGCGTAAGACGGCATACGCCGCGGTGGCAGTCCCGGCGTAAAGCAAATGCCTGCGCGTGAACATTCGTCTTTCTCTCCGCGTCGTTATCTCCGGACGTCATCGCGTCCGAACGTTGTTTCCTCTCGGCGGCGCTGGCACTTCGGCTCTTTTTGCACCGGCCGGCGCATTCTAGCGCGATTTATCGACAAACGCCGCGCTCGAATATCATTTGATGATAAGAACGCCAAAGATCACACTTTATTGATCACGGCCTGCGGATTTGCCAAACGGCGCCGCTGAACGGCAAGGGGAGGGATGCGTGGCTTTGCCAACCGAAAGCGAAGTGATGGTTTTGAGCACTACCGCCATGAAGACGGCGTTCGAAGAGCTTGGGCCGGCCTTCGAGCGCGAAACCGGCCATAGGCTCAAGCTCACGTTTGGACCCTCGCTGCAACTCGAGAAGCGGCTCGCGGAGGGCGAAGGTGCCGATGTCGCGATCGTCACCCATGCTGGCGCGCAAGGCCTGATCGCGCAGGGCCGCGGCACCGCCGGCAGTCTCGCCGATCTGGCGCGATCCTTCATCGGCGTATGTGTCGTCAAAGGCGCGCCGCGGCCAGACCTTTCCTCAGCCGAAGCGTTCAAGGAGGCGTTGCTGCGCGCCAAATCGATCGCGCTCAGCAAACCGGTCGGCGGCGGCGCCAGCGGCGCCCATATGGCGTCCGTGTTCGAACGGCTCGGCACTGCCGCGACAATCAAGGACAAGTCGACCTACGGCGTCGGCGGTCCCGGAGGTCTCGTCGGGCTCATTGTCGCGCGGGGCGAAGCCGAGATCGGCATTCAGCAGATGGCTGAGCTGATGGCGGTGTCCGGCGTCGATGTGGTCGGGCCGCTGCCGGACACGCTGCAAAGCGTCACACAATTTACCGCTTTCGTGCCGACGGCTGCGCCTGCCCCGCAGGGCGGCCGCGCCGTGATTGATTTTCTTCGCCGGCCCGCCGCGAAAGCCGTGATCAAGGCCAAGGGTCTCGAACCAAATTGATTAGATCGACAGTGCAGCTCACCGAAAATAAAACCGGGCCCTTTCGGGCCCGGTCTAGTTCGCCGGCGTGGGGGCGCCGACGACACCTTCCAGAGGGGGAACAAACTGCTTGCAGGGCTGCCAAACTTAAGAGGAACGCGGCAAGCTCTGCGCGCAGAACGATATCAGTATGCAAGCGGCGGACGGTGCACACAATTGGACGATACACATGCCAGCCATGCAGCAGCAGTCGGAATATCGTGCTCAGGCCTACACACGCATCCCCTCCCTTCGCGATTCGTTGCGCGACTGCCTGCGTGCGGCAATGACATGCGCGTCGTCGCCGGGCTGCGGATCGAAACTCTTACTGGTAGCGAGCGGCCAATAATATTCGTAGACGACGTGCGCTTTTGGATTGGTCAGGAGCTCGCCCGGCTTCAAAAACTTGTAGAGATTGGCAACCAGCCGGATCTCGTTGCTTGAAACTCTGCGCACGATGTGTCGCGGCTCGATTTCACCCGGATGGCGAAGCCCGGCGGCGCCGATCAGTTCGGCAAGCGCATGCACCGTGTTGCGATGGAAATTGTAAACGCGCGTCGCCTTGTCCTCCGGCACCAGCGCGCGCTGGCGCCACGGATCTTGCGTGGTAACCCCAGTCGGGCAGCGGCCGGTATGGCAGGACAGCGACTGGACGCAGCCAAGCGCGAACATGAAACCACGCGCGGCATTGCACCAATCGGCGCCAAGCGCCATGGTCCGCGCGATATCGAACGCCGAGATGATCTTGCCGCTGGCGCCGAGGCGAATCTCGTTGCGCAGATTAAGTCCGGTGAGCGTGTTGTGCACCAGGAGCAGCGCCTCTTGCAACGGCGTGCCGATGTGACCGGTAAACTCGATCGGTGCGGCGCCGGTGCCGCCTTCGCCGCCATCGACCACGATGAAGTCGGGCGTAATGCCGGTCTTGAGCATCGCCTTGCAGATGCCGAAGAACTCCCACGGATGGCCGAGCGAGAATTTGAAGCCCACCGGCTTGCCGCCCGAAAGCTCGCGCAACACCGAAATAAATTCGATTAATCCCAGCGGCGTGGCAAAAGCGGAATGTTGCTCCCGGCGACAGGCAGTCTTTTCCGATCGGGATGCCGCGGGCTTCCGCAATTTCCGGGGTCACTTTCGCGCCGGGCAACACGCCGCCGTGGCCGGGCTTGGCTCCTTGCGAAAGCTTGATCTCGATCATCTTGACTTGCGGCTCGCGCGCCTGGGCGGCAAACCTTTCGGGGTCGAACCGTCCTTCCGGCGTGCGGCAGCCGAAATAGCCGCTGCCAATCTCCCAGATCAGATCGCCGCCATGCTCGCGGTGATAGCGGCTGATCGAGCCTTCGCCGGTGTCGTGGGCGAAATTGCCGAGCTTGGCGCCTTTATTGAGCGCGCGAACGGCGTTGGCCGAGAGCGCACCGAAGCTCATTGCCGAAATGTTGAACACGGAGCAGGAGTACGCCTCTTTGCAGTGCCTGCCGCCGATTTTGACGCGAAAATCAAAATCATCGATCTGCACCGGACGCAGTGAATGATTGATCCATTCATAGCCGGCCAGGTAGACATCTTCGCCGGTGCCGAACGGTTGCCGGCTCTCGACGTTCTTGGCGCGCTGATAGACGAGCGAGCGTTGCGCGCGCGAGAACGGTACCGCCTCGTTGTCGCTCTCGAGCAGATATTGGCGAATCTCCGGGCGAATCGCCTCGAAAAAGAAGCGGAAATGCGCGAGCAGCGGATAGTTGCGCAAGATCGCGTGGCGCGTCAGGAAATAGTCGCGGCCGCCGACGAGGCTCAACATGCCGGCGGCGCCGGCAAGAAACAGCCAGCGTGAGTCGAACAAGGCTGCCATGCTTGCGAGCACAGTGACGGCGATCGCGCCGACCAAAGCGTAATAGCGCGACGGTAGCAGGTCAGCGACAGCCATCGGCATTTCTCCGTGGCGCTACGTGGGCGCTACGTGGCGATAACTTTGCGCGCAAATATGATCGCGCACATAATTTATTGACCGGCGCAGCAACTACGCCGGGCAGTAGACAAGAGCGCGCCGCGCCACAAGCCGCGCTCAGGCGCCGCGCCTCAACGAGGGTGATACCGCTTTAAGGGCTTAAAAATTCCAACGCTGCGCGTTGGCGACCAGGAAGTCGCGGAAAGCCTGCACACGCGCGACGTTCTTGAGCTCTTCCGGATAGACGAAATAGGCATCGAGCGCGATGGCGTCGCCCTCGCCGAACAGCTGCACCAGGCCGCCGTTCTCTTCGACCAGGTAATCCGGCAGCATCGCGATACCCAGCCCCCGCTGGCAGGCGCGCAAAATGCCGAGAATATTGTTGATGATGAGATGCGGGATGCGCGGCCCCTTGCCGTCGCGGGCTACCTCGATCAGCCAGCGGGCGCGCTGCAGATAAGGTGGGACATTGCCGCCAAGCACCAGAAGCCGGTGGTTGTCGAGATCTTCCAAATTGCGGGGCGTGCCGAATCTCTTCAGATATTCGGGCGAGGCATAGACGTGGAAATGCACTGAAAATAGCTTGCGCTGAATAAGATCCGGCTGGGTCGGTTGGCGGAGCCGGATGGCGACATCGGCCTCGCGCATCGCCAGGTCGAGCTCCTCGTCGGTGGTGAGAAGCGTGATGTGAACTTCGGGATAAAGATCGGCGAATTCGCCGAGTCGCGGCGTCAGCCAGTGGACACCGATGCCCGGCGTGGTCGTCACCCGCAGATCGCCGTTCGGCCGTTCGCGGCTGTCGGTGAGCTTGGCGCGCGCTGCTTCAAGCTTCATGAACACGTCGTGGGCGGTGCGATAGAGAAGTTCGCCCTGTTCGGTGAGGATCAGACCGCGCGCGTGGCGGTGAAACAGCGAGACTGTCAGCTCCTGTTCGAGCGCGCTGACTTGGCGCGACACCGCTGATTGCGACAGCCCGAGCTGCTCGCCGGCATGCGTGAAGCTGCCGGCTTCGGCGGCGGCGTGAAAAACTTTAAGCTTGTCCCAATCCATTTACATGTATCCTGCTTGACCGCGCGCCTGGACCGCGGAACTCATTCGGCCGCCAGCTCTGCTGGCATTCGTGGCTCGGCCTCGCCATGCGCGGCCAGAAATCGCTCCGCTTCCAGCGCGGCCATGCAGCCGAGGCCGGCCGCCGTGACCGCCTGCCGATAAACGTCGTCGGTGACGTCGCCGGCCGCGAACAGGCCCGGCACCGAAGTCGCCGTGGAGTACGGCGCGGTCTTGACGTAACCCGAAGGCTTCATCTCGACCTGTCCGGCGACAAGCTCAGTCGCAGGCGAATGACCGATGGCGATGAAAATTCCGTCGACCGGCCGTTCGACCACTTCGCCGGTCTTGACGTTGCGCAGCGCCGCGCCGGTCACCTTGAGCGGATCGTCATGACCCCGCACATCGTCGAGGACGGTATTCCAGAGCACTGAGATTTTCGGATTCTGATAAAGCCGCTCTTGCAGAATGCGTTCGGCGCGCAGGCCGTCGCGGCGATGCACGAGCGTTACCTTGGACGCGAAATTGGTGAGAAACAGCGCTTCCTCGACTGCGGTATTGCCGCCGCCGATCACCAAAACTTCTTTGCCGCGATAGAAAAAACCGTCGCAGGTGGCGCAGGCGGAAACGCCATAGCCGCGAAACTTTTGCTCCGACGGCAGATCGAGCCAGCGCGCCTGGGCGCCAGTCGCCAGAATGAGCGTGTCGGCGAGATAAATGTCGCCGGACTCGCATTCGACGCGGAATGGCCGCTTGCCCAGATCGACTTTATTGACGTGATCGGCAACGAGCTTGGTGCCGACATGAGCCGCTTGTTTCTGCATCTGCTCCATAAGCCACGGGCCCTGGATCACGTCGGCGTAGCCAGGATAATTCTCGACGTCGGTCGTGATTGTGAGCTGGCCGCCGGGTGCGATCCCTTGGATCAGGATCGGGTCGAGCATGGCGCGCGCGGCATAGATCGCCGCGGTATAGCCGGCCGGGCCCGAGCCGATGATGACGAGCTTGGCATCAATGGTGTGCTTGGAACTGAGCACCGGCTAAACCCCGCGCGTTGCGGCAGATAAGGGGCTCGATCTGCCTGATGCCCTCGGCAAAATGGGCGTTGTGGAGGTTCGGCTACCAATCGGCTGCATGGCAGCGCACCGGCCTCCTATCTAAGGATTCTTAGGAGCTATGCAAGATACGCAACCCCCGACCGCACAAGGGACCGGCCAATAGTCCCCAATATTCCCTGTGATCCGCAGTTTCGGGTCCAAAATCGTAATGGCCGGGGATGCCCCGGCCATTACCTTGCGATATCGCGTGAATTGGGCCAGGGCGCTTACGCTTATTTCCACTCGACCTTCATCACTTCATAAGCTTTGGCGCCGCCAGGCGTGACCACCTCGACTTGGGCGCCTTTCTTCTTTCCGACCAAGGCGCGCGCGAGCGGCGAGGTGATGGAAATCTTGCCTTTCTTGGCGTCCGCCTCCGGCTCGCCAACGATCTGCCACACCGTCTTTTTGTCGGTGTCTTCGTCGATCAGCGTGACGGTCGCGCCGAAGGTGATCGTGTCGCCGGAAAGCTTTGAAACATCAATTACTTCGGCGCGCGCGAGCTTATCTTCGAGTTCCGCGATGCGGCCCTCGTTGATCGACTGCGATTCTTTTGCCGCGTGATACTCGGCGTTTTCCGAAAGATCGCCATGGGTGCGGGCGTCGGTAATCTGCTGGATGATCCGAGGTCGCTCCACCTGCTGGCAGTGCTTTAATTCGGACTCCAACGCCGAGTAGCCCTCTGCCGTCATTGGAATCTTGTCCATCAGTCCAAACCTCCTAGAGCAGAGTCAAAAAATCCCATCGCGGACCAAAGCATCGCCTGGTCACGCGACGTGGAAATGGCTCTACACGTGCCGTCGCTGCGGCCGCTCCGATGCTCGATCAGATTCGGCCCCGAAATAAGTTTGCAGCGCACAAACCTCGAGGTCGCCCCCGAGGTAGGCTCTGATGCCCTGCGCTGCGGCCACGGCCCCTGAAAGAGTGGTGTAATACGGCACTTTATGCAAGAGGGCGGCGCGGCGCAGCGAACGGCTATCGGCCAGCGCGGTCGCGCCTTCGGTGGTGTTAAAGACGACCTGAACCTCGCCGTTTTTGATGGCGTCGACGATATGCGGTCGGCCTTCGGCGACTTTGTTGATCTTGACCGCGGCGACGCCGTGTTCGGCGAGATAACGCTGGGTTCCCGAGGTCGCCATCACCCGGAAGCCCAATCCGGCAAGCAGTCGGGTCGCTTCAAGAATGCGTGGCTTGTCGGCATCCTTGACGGAAACGAAAACGGTGCCGGATTTCGGCAGCCGCGCGCCGCCGCCGAGCTGGCTCTTGGCAAAGGCGACATTGTAGTCGCGGTCGATCCCCATCACCTCGCCAGTCGATTTCATTTCCGGGCCGAGCACGGTGTCGACCTTGTCGCCGAAGCGCGCGAACGGAAACACCGCCTCCTTCACACCGACATGGTGGGCGCGGCCCGGCTCGAACTCTTGCGGCTTGAGATGAAAGCTGGCCAAAGACTCCCCGGCCATGATGCGGGCGGCGATCTTGGCCGCTGGTATGCCGCTCACTTTGGCGACGAACGGCACCGTGCGCGAGGCGCGCGGATTGACTTCGAGCACGTATATATCGCCGTCCTTGATCGCATATTGCGCATTCATCAGGCCGCCGACTTTGAGTGCGAGCGCAAGCGCGCGTGTCTGGCGGGACAACTCGGCGATTGCTTCGGCCGATAGATTGTGCGGCGGCAGCGAGCACGCCGAATCGCCCGAATGAATCCCGGCCTCCTCGATGTGCTCCATGATGCCGGCGATGTAGCTGTCCTTGCCGTCGGAGAGGCAATCGACATCGACCTCCACTGCGTCGGTAAGATAGCTGTCGATAAGCAGCGGCCGCTTGTCGGAAACGGCGATTTCGGAGGGACGATCGAGATCGGCGGCAAGCCGCGCAACATAGCGGTCGAGCTGATGCGCATCGTGAACGATTTCCATGGCCCGGCCGCCGAGCACGTATGAAGGACGGATTACGATCGGATAGCCGATCGATTCAGCGATCGCGCGCGCTCGCTCGGGACTGGTGGCGATGCCGCTGCGCGGTTGGCGCAGCTTGAGCCGGTCAAGGAGCCGTTTGAAACGGTCACGGTCTTCGGCGAGATCGATTGCGTCGGGCGAAGTGCCGAGGATCGGCACCTGCGCGGCTTCCAGCGCTTCGGCGAGCTTGAGCGGGGTCTTACCGCCGAACTGCACGATGACACCGTGCAGGGTGCCGTTAGCGCGCTCGCTGTCGATGATTTCGATGACGTCCTCGTTTGTCAGCGGTTCGAAATAGAGCCGGTCGGAGGTGTCGTAGTCGGTCGACACCGTTTCTGGATTGCAGTTGATCATGATGGTTTCGTAGCCTGCGTCCTTGAGCGCGAAGCAGGCGTGGCAGCAGCAATAATCGAATTCGATGCCTTGACCGATACGGTTGGGGCCGCCGCCAAGGATGATCACTTTTTTCTTGTCCGACGGCGCCGCCTCGTCGACGGCGCGGCCGGCAAACGGCGTTTCGTAGGTCGAATACATATAAGCAGTCGGCGAGGCGAATTCGGCCGCGCAAGTGTCGATGCGCTTGAAGATCGGCCGCACCGCAAGTTCGCGGCGGCGCCGCGCGACGTCCTCGACGCCTGTGCCGGTCAGACGACCAAGCCGCGCATCGGAAAATCCCATCGCCTTGAGGCGGCGCAATGCCGTTGCCGTCGCCGGCAAACCCTTGCCGCGGATCTGCGCCTCCATGTCCACGATGGCGCGGATTTGCGCGAGAAACCACGGATCGACCCGGCACGCGGTATGAATTTCGGCATCGCTCATGCCGAGCCGCATCGCTTGTGCCACCTTGAGAATTCCGTCCGGAGAGGGCGTGCCCAGCGCGGCTCGGATTGCATTCTTGTCGTCGCCTTGGCCCAGCCCGGGGATCGCGATCTCATCCAGGCCGGTCAAGCCGGTTTCCAGCGAGCGCAGCGCTTTCTGCAAGCTTTCGGCGAAGGTGCGGCCGATCGCCATCGCCTCGCCGACCGATTTCATCGAAGTGGTGAGCACCGGCTCGGCGCCGGGAAATTTCTCAAACGCAAAGCGCGGCACTTTGGTGACGATGTAATCGATCGTCGGCTCGAAGGATGCCGGCGTGGCCCCGCCGGTAATATCGTTGGCGATCTCATCGAGCGTGTAGCCGACGGCGAGCTTGGCGGCGACCTTGGCGATGGGGAAACCGGTGGCCTTTGAGGCGAGCGCCGACGAGCGCGACACGCGCGGGTTCATCTCGATGACCACAAGCCTTCCGTCGGCGGGATTGACCGCAAATTGGACGTTCGAGCCGCCGGTCTCCACCCCGATCTCGCGCAACACCGCGATCGAGGCGTCTCGCATGATCTGGTATTCCTTGTCGGTGAGCGTTAACGCCGGCGCGATGGTGATGGAATCGCCGGTATGCACGCCCATCGGATCGAGGTTCTCGATCGAGCAAACGATGATGCAATTATCGTTCTTGTCGCGCACCACCTCCATCTCGAATTCTTTCCAGCCGAGCACCGATTCTTCGATCAGCACTTCGCTGGTCGGCGAGGCGTCGAGCCCGCGCTCGACGATCTCGATGAATTCCTCCTTGTTATAGGCGATGCCGCCGCCGGTGCCGCCGAGCGTAAACGACGGGCGAATGATCGCCGGCAGCCCGATATCGTCGAGCGCTTGCAGTGCGGCGACGAGCGTTTTGACCTGATGCGAGCGTGGCGTCGACAGCCCGATCTTGGTCATGGCCTCGCGGAAGAGCTTGCGGTCTTCTGCCTTGTCGATTGCGGCCGCGGTCGCCCCGATCATGGTGATATCGTATTTGTCAAGCACGCCCATGCGGCGCAGCGACAGCGCGGTGTTAAGCGCGGTTTGCCCGCCCATCGTCGGCAGCAGCGCGAATCCGCCGGGGAGCACGTCGCGTTCCTTAGCGATGATCTTGGCGACGATCTCCGGCGTGATCGGCTCAATATAGGTCGCGTCGGCGAGATCCGGATCGGTCATGATGGTGGCCGGATTGGAATTGACCAGGACGACGCGATAGCCCTCGGCTTTGAGCGCCTTGCAGGCTTGCGTGCCGGAATAGTCGAACTCGCAGGCCTGGCCGATCACAATCGGGCCGGCGCCGATGATCAGGATCGAGGTTATGTCGGTGCGTTTAGGCATCGCCTCTGCGTTTTGCGCACAAAAAAAGGGCGCGCGTAGTGCGCGTCCTCGGGCGAGCGGGGCTCGGCCCCGCGCGAGAGCGTCTTAGGACAGATTCGACGGGGAGGGAAGGCCGATCAGCCGATCCAGCTTTGCCATCCAACGAATATGCTTGCGAGACAACCTGGCCGGCCGCGATCAGCGCTTGGCCGCGCGCATCATTGCGATGAAGCGGTGGAACAGGAAGTGGCTGTCGCGCGGCCCGGGGGAAGCTTCCGGATGATATTGCACCGAGAAGACCGGCCGGTCTTTGAGTGCCAGCCCGCAATTGGAGCCGTCGAACAGCGAAACATGCGTCTCGACGGCATGCGCGGGCAGCGTTGTGCGATCGACGGCGAAGCCATGATTCATCGAGGTGATCTCGACTTTGCCGGTGGTGAGGTTCTTCACCGGATGGTTCGCGCCGTGATGGCCTTGATGCATTTTCATCGTCTTGGCGCCGACCGCGAGCGCCAGCATCTGATGACCGAGGCAAATGCCGAATACCGGCTTTTTCTCGATCAAAGTGCGAATGACCGGCACCGCATATTGGCCGGTGGCGGCCGGGTCGCCCGGCCCGTTGGAGAGGAAAATACCGTCGGGCTTGAGCGCCAGAATATCGGCTGCGGCGGTAGTGGCCGGCACCACGGTGACTTTGCAGGCGTTGCCGGCAAGCTGGCGGAGGATATTGCGCTTGATGCCGTAATCGATGGCGACGACATGAAATTCCGGCTGCGCCTGCCGGCCATAGCCTTCGCCCCAAAGCCACGGCGTCTCATCCCAGGTGAAGCGCTGGCCGGTGGTGACCATCGGCACGAGATCCATGCCGACAAGTCCCGGCCACGCCTTGGCCTCGTGATGAAGGGCGTCGCGATCGAAACGACCGGACGGTTCATGGGCAATGACCGCATTGGGCATGCCTTTTTGCCGGATCAGCGCGGTCAGCGCGCGGGTGTCGATACCGGCGAGCCCGATCACGCCGCGGCTCTTGAGCCATTGATCGAGATGCCGCGTCGCGCGGTAATTCGACGGTGCGGTGATGGGCGAGTGCAGCACGACGCCGCGCGCGCCGGGCGTCGCCGCGAGGTTGACCGTTTCGACGTCCTCGTCATTGGTGCCGACATTGCCGATATGGGGGAACGTGAAGGTGATGATCTGCCCGGCATAGGAGGGATCGGTGAGAATCTCCTGATACCCGGTCATCGCCGTGTTGAAGCAGACCTCGCCAACCGCGTGCCCGGTGGCGCCGAAGCCCTGCCCTTCGAGCACGGTGCCGTCGGCCAGAATGAGGAGCGCCGTCGGCCTGGCGTCGTCCCAGCCGCCAAGATCCCGCTGCGCCCGGCCATCGTTCCCAAGAGAGCGGGCCTGCGGCTTGCGGCTCGTGGTGCGGTTCATGGCCTCTTAGTTGCGTATTATATGTCTGGACGCAACCAGGGTCCGCTTTTAGCCACCGTATTATGCGGAAGGCGCGAAACCGGCGGCGCTGTGGCCGTTCCCTGACCCGGCGCGCGAACCCATTGCGCGAAGCAAGGAACGAGAGCAAGGAACGACTGCCGACCAGGAGCTTCCAATAAAGCGAGGATCGACGTGCTACGCGACGACATCAACAGCGCTCTAAAAGAGGCCATGAAATCCGGTGAGGGACGACGGGTCTCGACACTTCGCCTCATCAATGCCGCGATCTTGGAGCGGGAAACCCGCGGCGCCGAGCGCACCACGCTCAATGATGCGGAAATCGTCGACGTGATGCAGAAAATGGTGAAGCAGCGGCACGAAGCACTCGAACTTTATGAAAAAGCCGGACGCAGCGAACTCGCGGCCCAGGAACGCGAGGAGATCGATATCATTTCCGCTTACCTGCCCAAGCAGATGTCCGATATCGAAGCTGCGCACGCGATTTCGACGTTGATCAAAGAGTTGGAAGCAGCGACGCTCAAAGACATGGGGCGCACCATGGCCGCGCTGAAGCAGCGCTTTACCGGCCAGATGGACTTTGGCAAGGCCGGCGCCCAAGTAAGGAAGCTCTTGGGCGGTTAGTCCAAGTAAAGAAACTGTTGGGCAGTTAGCCCAAATGAAAAAAAGCTCTAAATGAAAAAACTATTGGGCGGCTGACGAGATTTTGTTTGAACCTGCGCCGCGGCGGCGCCACGGAACTGAACATGCCCAGTTTTACCGTCGGCTTTGTCCTCTTCCCCGACCTGACGCAGCTCGACCTCACGGGACCGCTGCAGGTCCTGGCCCGCTTGCCGCAGTCGAGGACCGTTGTGGCGGCGAAATCGGAAAGCCCGGTACCGAGCGATTGCGGGTTGAGCCTGTTGCCGACCCATAGCTTTGCGAATTGTCCGCCGTTCGACCTGATCTGCGTGCCCGGCGGCGTCAAAGGCGTCATCGGCGCGATCGGCGACCGCGAGACCGTGGACTTCGTCCGTCGGCAGGCGGCGAGCGCGAAATACATCACCTCGGTTTGCACCGGCGCATTCGTGCTTGGCGTCGCCGGATTGCTGCAGGGCCGGCGAGCGACCACGCATTGGGCCTACACCGAATTGTTGCCTCTCCTCGGTGCGAAATACGAGAAAGCAAGGATCGTGCGGGACGGAAATGTGATCACCGCGGGCGGCGTCACCGCGGGCGTCGATTTCGGCCTGAGCGTGGTTGCGGAAATTGCCGGCGAGACTGCCGCCCGAACCATTCAGCTCGGCATCGAATACGATCCGGTGCCGCCGTTCGATTCGGGTCATCCGGATCGTGCCCCGGAATCGATCAAGGCCGCATTATCGGAGCGCTGCGGCAAGGCCAGAGCGGCGCTTCGTGACAGCATCACGCAGTCAGTCATGGCGTAATTTATCCGCAGGAGAATCTCGTGTCTCGCTTTTATCTGCGCTCGATTGCAACCGTTCTCTTGCTCTTGGTCGCGACTTTATCGGCCGCGACTTTATCGGCAAACGCGCAAGATTGGCCGACGCGGCCTATCCGCGCGCTCACCACGGCGAGCCCTGGCGGGATCAGCGACGTCTTCATGCGCGCGCTTGGCGAGCGTTTACGCGAGCGCCTCGGCCATCCGATCGTGGTCGAAAATCGTCCCGGCGGCATGCAGAATGTCGGCGCCAGGGCCTGTCAGGATTCTGCGCCGGACGGCTACACCATCTGCATCATCAATGCCGATCCCATCATCTACAATCAGTTCCTGATCAAGGATCTGCCGTTCGATCCCGAGCACGGTCTGCAACCGATTACAAAATTGTTCGATCTGATCCACGTCATGGTAGTCAATGCGGATCTGAAAGTGAAAACCGTCGACGAACTGATCGCGCGCTCAAAGGAACGGCCTGGGACTTTGTCTTATCAAACGCCCGGCGCGCCGATGGTGCTCTACATGGAGACGCTGAAAAAGGAACGCGGCGCCGACTGGGTGCGGGTGCCGTTCAAGGGCGGCGGCGAGGCGGTCAATGCCATTCTCTCGGGCTTCACTCCGATCGGCCTGATCGGCGAGGGCAATGTCATCGGCCAGATCAGGGCCGGCACCATGACGCCGCTGGTGATGCTCAACAACATCCACTCGCCGAATTTTCCGAAAACGCCGACGCTCAAAGAGACCGGCTATGACGGTCCGCCATCGCGCGGCTGGTACGGTCTGTTTGCGCCGGCCGGCACGCCGCGGCCGATCGTCGACCGGCTCTCCAAAGAAGTCGCCGCAATCGTCGCCGAGCCCGACTTCGCGCAGAAGCAGCTCAAGGACCGCAGCCTGGTCGGCGGCACCAATACGCCCGATGTCTTCGCCGCCGAGATCGCCGAGGACCGCAAAGTGGCGGAACAGGTGGTCAAAGCTGCCGGGATGGGCGCGGAGTGACCGCGTTATACCAACACCTCTCCCCGCACGCGGGGGAGAGGGAGTTGCCTCCTGTGGATAACCGGGACAAGGCGCGGCCTAGCCGATGCGGCATTCGCGCCACCTAGCTTCGCGCCGCCGTCGCGCTAACATTCGCGAATCAGCATGCGATTTACGCCGCAATTTCTTGACGAGCTGCGGGCGCGGCTTCCGGTGTCGGAGGTCGTCGGCCGGCGTGTGAGATTGCGCAAGGCTGGCCGCGAATGGAAGGGATTGTCGCCATTCAACAAGGAAAAAACCCCGTCGTTCTTCGTTAATGACCAGAAGGCGATGTGGTTCGACTTCTCCTCCGGCAAGAACGGCAACATTTTCGATTTTCTCATGCTTACCGAAGGCGTGAGCTTTCCGGAAGCGGTCGAGCGGTTGGCGCAGCAGGCCGGCGTCCCGCTGCCAGTGATGACGCGCGAGGCGCAGGCGCAGGAGGAACGCCGCAAGAGCTTGCACGACGTCGTCGAACTGGCGGCCAAATTCTTCGAGTCAACGCTTGCTTCGCGCGCCGGTGCCCGCGGCCGCGGCTATCTCCTTGATCGCGGCATTCACGCGCCAACCCAGCTCAAATTCCGGCTCGGTTATGCGGTTGCCGAGCAATACGCGCTTAAGGAGCATCTCGGCGCGGCAAAGATCCCGGTCGAGGACATGATCGAAGCCGGAATGTTGGTCAGCGGCGAGGACATCGCGGTGCCTTATGACCGCTTCCGCGATCGCGTGATGTTTCCGATCACCGATTGGCGCGGGCGCGTCATCGCCTTTGGCGGCCGCGCGCTCGATAAAGATGTTGCCGCCAAGTATCTCAATTCGCCGGAGACCCCGCTCTTCCACAAAGGCGCGACGCTTTACAATATCGCTGGCGCCCGCAAGGCCGCGCATGAGGGCGCGGTGGTCATCGCGGTGGAAGGCTATATCGACGTCATCGCTATGGTCACCGCCGGGTTCGAGGCGACCGTGGCGCCGCTCGGCACCGCGCTTACCGCCGAACAGCTCGCCTTGATGTGGCGCATGGCCGACGAGCCGATCCTCTGTTTCGACGGCGACGAGGCGGGGCGGCGCGCTGCTTATCGCGCGGTCGATCTCGCGCTGCCGCTGCTCAAACCCGGCAAGAGCCTGAAATTCGCAGGCCTGCCGGATGGCCAGGATCCCGACGATCTCGCGCGCTCCGGCGGGCGGGCGGCAATCGAGGACGTGCTGGCGGCGGCGCGACCGCTCGTGCACGTGCTATGGGCACGCGAGAGCGAGGCGGGCCCATTCGACACGCCGGAACGCCGCGCGGCGCTTGAAGCGCGCGTTGCCCAGATCATCGCGACGGTCGCCGACGAAACAGTGCGTCGCTACTACAAGCAAGATTTTGCCGGTCGGCTGCGCCAGATGTTCGCGCCGCAAAACTTCGCCGCCAAAGCCATCGGCGCGCCGGGCGGTAGTTTAGAGCGTATGTTCGGCGCGCAGTCATTCGGCCGGCGCTTCGACAGAGGGTGGCGACGCGGCCCCGTTCCTTCACGTCTGCCCGGTTCCTTCGAGGAGGCCTATGTCGCCGCGAGCCCGCAGCTCGCATCAAGCCCGGTTCATCGCGGCCACCGCGCCTCGATCCCGCGCCGCGAAGCGCTGATTCTGCAGGCGGCGATCAATCACCCGTGGCTCTTGCACGAGCATCTCGAGGAGCTCGCCGCCGCGGAGTTCCGCCATGCCGATACGCAAAAGCTCAAAGGCGCTCTGATTGACGTCTTTGCCCATCATTTTGCCGAAGACTTCGCTAAAGAGTCCGGTGAGTCCGGCGCCGAGGCCGAAAGAGCGGCGCTCGCCGGCGAGCTCGCGCGGCGCGGGTTTGCCGATTCGCTCAAGCGTATCGAGCGCACCATCACCACCCCTTCGGTTTGGGGTGCGCGGCCGCCAGCCGCAGCAGCCGATGTTTTACTGACGTGGAAGCAGCTGATTGCCTTGCATCGGCAATGGCATTCCCTAACTAGGGAACTTAAGGACGCGGAAACAGCGCTCGGCCAGGACAATACCGAGGCGAATTATGCCCGGTTGCGCGACGTTAAGGCCAGGCTGGCTTCGCTCGAGGGAACCGAAGCTCTGATTGAGGGCTTTGGGACCTCTTCGGGCCGGCCGGTCAGGTCATTGTAACTGAGGCGCGGGTGGCGGCTGGTGTGGACCGCGTCCGGCCGGGCCTGGGTGCTGGCGTGGGGTTAGGAGAGGTCGACCCCCACCAGGGGACTGTCATAGTTAGTCGGAGCTTAACGCAGTTTCGACAAATTTGACCTCGATTCGGGTGGCGGAGGCCGGTAAAACCCGTGCCCCACGCTGCCCTTTGGCCCGTCCACCCCGCTTTGGGGGCGCTTGGCGGCCCAATAATAACCAGGGAAAGGGCTTCGCCCGGTCCCAGCAATCCGCGCCCGTGGCAAGCGAGTCAGTTGCCATAGGGTAGGGGACTTAAAAGTGGCGGCCCGTGCAGGCGCGCAGGTGGAGATAAAGAGCATGGCAACCAAAAGCGCGGCCACCAAGACCGTCGCAGCCAAATCCAAGGTCGTCCGGCCGGGGGTAGTGACCCCGCAGAAGGATTCCGAGGCTCCGGAGAAGGAAGGGGCCGAAACGCCGGATGCGCCGCTGCCGGTGCTCGATCTCTCCGACGCCGCCGTCAAGAAGATGATCAAGCAGGCCAAGAAGCGCGGCTACGTCACGTATGAGCAGCTCAATGCGGTCATGCCGTCCGAGGAGGTCACCTCCGAGAAGATCGAGGACGTGCTGGCGATGATGAACGAAATGGGCATCAACGTCGTCGAGACCGAGGAAGCCGACAACGAGGAAGAGGAAGAGGCCGAAGAGGAAGAGAGCGAAGGCGGCGAACTCGTCGAGGTCGCGCCCAAGACGCCGGCAAAATCCGAAACCCGCGAGCCCGCCGAGCGCACCGACGATCCCGTGCGCATGTATTTGCGCGAAATGGGCTCGGTCGAACTCCTCTCCCGCGAAGGCGAAATCGCCATCGCCAAGCGCATCGAAGCCGGCCGCGAAGCGATGATCGCAGGCTTGTGCGAAAGCCCGCTGTCGTTCCAGGCCATCATCATCTGGCGCGACGAGCTCAACGAAGGAAAAGTCTTTCTCCGCGACATTATCGATCTCGAAGCGACCTATGCCGGCCCCGATGCCAAGCAAGCCGCGCCCGCGGTTGGCGCCGGCGAAGCCGGTGCACCCGGCGGCAATGGCGCTGCGCCAACGCCACTGCAATCGGTTTCGCCGCCTTCGGCACCGCCCGCAGCGACGCCGTTCAAGCCCGCCGTGGCAGCCGGCGACGGCGAAGGCGGCGAAGAGGGTCAGATTCCGGAATCCGATCTCGACGAAGACGATCTTGAAAATTCGATGTCGCTTGCCGCGATCGAGGCCGAGCTCAAGCCGAAGGTGCTCGAGACCTTCGACACCATCGCCAACGAGTTCAAGCGGCTGCGCCGCCTGCAAGAGCAGGACATCCACAACAAGCTACACTCGACCGGCTCGCTCACCCCGAGCCAGGAGCGCAAATACAAGAAGCTCAAGGAAGAGATCGTCCAGCAGGTCAAATCGCTCCGCCTCAATCAGGCGCGCATCGATGCGCTGGTCGAACAGCTCTACGACATCAACAAGCGGCTGGTCAGCCACGAAGGCCGCCTGATGCGCCTTGCCGAAGGCCACGGCGTCGCGCGCGACAGCTTCTTGAAGCAGTATCAGGGCTGCGAGCTCGATCCGCGCTGGCTCAATCGCATTTCGAAGCTATCCGAAAAGGGCTGGAAGGGCTTCGTCGCCCGCGACAAAGACCGCATCAAGGAATTGCGGACCCACATCCACACGCTGGCGACCGAGACCGGTCTCGAGATCGGCGAGTTCCGCAAGATCGTGCACATGGTGCAGAAAGGCGAGCGCGAAGCGCGCCAGGCCAAAAAAGAAATGGTCGAGGCCAATCTCCGCCTCGTCATTTCCATTGCCAAGAAATACACCAACCGCGGTCTGCAATTCCTCGACCTGATCCAGGAAGGCAATATTGGCTTGATGAAAGCGGTCGATAAATTCGAATACCGCCGCGGCTACAAGTTCTCGACTTACGCGACCTGGTGGATTCGCCAGGCGATCACCCGCTCGATCGCCGACCAGGCGCGCACCATCCGCATTCCGGTGCACATGATCGAGACGATCAACAAGATCGTGCGCACCTCGCGGCAGATGCTCAACGAGATCGGCCGCGAGC
>JBAQBC010000307.1:0-20476 GCA_049286035.1 Xanthobacteraceae bacterium | reverse complement strand
TGCTTCGCCGGTAAGGAGAGTGAGCACGAATACCAAAACCATCGTTGACGCCCCTTGATGCCCTCAAAAAATCGGTCCACGCTTGACGCGTTCGCAAAATGTAACCGCCAACGAAGGGAACGAATGGGCTCTCAGTCCCGGCGTCTCGCAATTTTAAGCTTCGCTGTCACTATGTTGGCGATCGGTCTCGAATGTTC
Organism: Xanthobacteraceae bacterium; assembly: GCA_049286035.1. Lineage (GTDB taxonomy): Bacteria > Pseudomonadota > Alphaproteobacteria > Rhizobiales > Xanthobacteraceae > BOG-931. The sequence goes on along the minus strand of JBAQBC010000307.1, from coordinate 20,279 downwards.
GAGTGCAGAAGAATGTGATTACAAAACGTGTGGCGCGTTAATGGCGCGTGATGGATCAGTGTCATGGGCGCTCTCAGGACGACGCGATTATTCACCCGACACGAAGCGGGCGTGTGCTGAGCTCAATGCCTGCGTACGGCGTGCCAAAAACAACTCCGCCGGACGAGCAGCCGCCGCACCCGCGGCAGACTCAAGGTCATTGACAGACTTGAAACCCGAACCAACCGATAAACAGGCCAAGAGCATGCAACCAGGTTCGACCAGCGCGGTTCACGAAACTTCTGGCAATGAAGTTCCTAACGCAGATCGTTCAAACGGTAAGGCGGCGCCGTGCTTCGCCGTGGCGGAGATCTTGGTACCGGTAGATTGTTCTCCCCGTGGACCGCAACATACACGTTAAACTCCCGGAATACGCCCCCGGCGGGAAAGCGAACCTAAGTAGATGAGTTGATGATTATCGTCACGGCCACGATAAGTATTACAAGCGCCACCGTGACGCCGACCAACCAAGGTTGGGACCGCCGAATGATCAAGCCAGCAAGCGCAGCGATCAGCAACGCTGCAGCAGTCAACTCGGCGATTAGGCCAAATCCTTGTGAAGTGATCATAGCTCTCACTGCGCAATCGAGCTGGGTGACCCCGCCCGTTTCTAGGTGCCGCACTCCCGCATGCCCCTCCGCTTATGCGGGCCGCTTACAAAACCGCTGGCCAGCGATGAGGAAGAGGAAAGCCATCCGTCACGACGAGGCGGCCGGTACTTCAACCATCGTGTGCGTGTACTCGACGCTGTCGTACACGGACACCTGAACGATCGGATAACCCGTCTTGATGGCGAGTGCCGCCGATTGCGCAGCTTCCAATGTCGTGTAGGAACTCTTCGTTTGCCGGTCTACCTGGAGCAAATATCGGCCGCGCTCTGGCTGCTTACGTTGTGAAAAAACCTCTTCAACTTCTTTTTCGGAATCGTCCTTTACAGGCATTTTGATTTGGCGCGAGGCCATGCCGTACTCCTTTGTGGGGAATGAGGCTCTTATATGGGGCTTCTTGGCATCGACCGCTAGAGCCTCATCGTTTCTGATACAATCCCTGCGCCGACGTCTGCTTTCAGGGGAGCTTAGCGGACATGCTCAGGGTCTCTAACGCGCGATGAACCAGAAGGAAAAAGTCGCGCTCGGATCGATCGCTGCTTCGGCCGGCTTGACCGCGGCAAAGGGCATTATCGGCCTGCTCACCGGCTCCCTCGCCATCCTGTCCGAGGCCGGACATTCGCTACTGGATCTATCGGCCACGGTCTTGACCTATTTCGCAGTGCGGATTTCCGGCAAGCCGGCCGACGCCAAGCATCAATACGGCCACGGCAAGATCGAGAGCGTCACCGCGCTTGCCGAGACCGCACTGTTATTCCTGCTGACCGCGATCGTCGTTTTCGAAGCGGTGCAGCGGCTCATCGGCGCCCGCGCACAGGCGGTCGAAGCGACGGTTGCGGCGTTTGCCATCATCATTGCATCGATCGTGATCGATTTTTTCCGGGCGCGAACACTCAAGCGCGTCGCGGAAGCCACCGCAAGCGAAGCGCTGGAAGCCGATGCGCTGCATTTTCGCTCCGATATGTGGTCGTCAATCGCCGTACTGATCGGCTTGTTTGGCGTCGCGCTCGGCCATGCCTGGGCCGATGCTGCCGCCGCGCTCGTGGTCGCGGTTTTTATCTGCGTTGCCGGATACCGTCTCGGCCGCCGCACCATCGATACGCTGACGGACACCGCGCCGGCGGGAGTGAGCGAGCGTGTCGCCGCAATCGCGCGCCAGGTACCCGGCGTGGTCGCGGTCGAACGGGTGCGCGTGCGCCCGGCCGGCGCGGTGTTGTTCGTCGAGCTTACTGTGAGCATCAGCCGCACGCTGCCGCTCGACCGCGTCACGACCATCAAACAACAACTGGCCGGCGCGATCCGCGGCGACCTGCCCGCGGCCGAGCTGACCATAACGACCGAGCCCAAGGCCCTGGATGACGAGACGGTGCGCGAGCGCGTCATGGTGATCGCGCGCGACCTCGGACTGGCCATTCATCATGTCGCGGTGCAGACCATTGCCGGCCGCCTGTCAGTGTCGACCGACCTCGAAATCGATGGTTCGCAGCCGCTCGCTACCGCACATGAGGTCGCAAGCCGCCTTGAAGACGCGATCCGGCACGAACTCGGGCCCGAAGTTGAGGTCGAAACTCACATCGAGCCGCTGCCCGCCGACCTGTTGGCCGGCCGCGACGCCGACCCGGCGCGCATCGTGGAAGTTCGTGAGCTCTTGTCGTCGCTCGCGGCGGAGTTTCCAGCACTTGGCGAGGTTCATGACGTGCGGGTGCGGGAAACCGCCGCTGGAGAAATCGTCAATTTTCACTGTCACGTCGATCCGACCCTTTCAGTCAGTGCGGTGCACGACCGTGTGGATACCCTCGAGCGCAAGCTGCGCCGTCAGTTTCCCACAATTCAACGCGTGATCGGCCACGCCGAACCGCGGCGGTGACGCGTCGGCAACAAACGCGAACCTAGCCGCGACGTTCCGCAACGTGTTCCGTCCATAACCCCCTTGCGCTTTCCATTGCCGCGCAAACCCTCTAGATCAGCGGCATGCGCACCGAAGAACCCAGGCCGGTCCGGCTCGAGGACTATCGCCCGCCCGATTGGCGGATCGGAACCGTCGAACTTGACGTGGTCCTGCACCCGACCGCGACGACGGTCCGGGCCAAGCTTTCGATCAGCCCCAATCGCGCCGGCGCGCCGGCGCCGCTCGTGCTCGACGGCGATGAATTGACGCCGCGTTCAATTCGCCTTGATGGCAAGCCGCTGGCGGCTGAGAGCTTCGTCGCTACGCCGGATCGGCTCACCATTGCGCAAGCGCCGCAGCGGCCGTTCGAGCTCGAAATCGAAACCGTGCTCGACCCGACCAACAACACCAAGCTGATGGGCTTGTACCGCGCGGGATCGACGTATTGCACGCAATGCGAGGCTGAAGGATTCCGCCGGATCACCTACTTCCTCGATCGTCCCGACGTCATGGCCGTATACACGACGCGGATAGAAGCGGAGAAAAAAGAGGCCGGCGTACTTCTAGCGAACGGCAATCTCGTCGCACATGGCGACATAGCCGGTACGTCGCGACATTTTGCCGTTTGGCACGATCCGTTTCCGAAACCGTCATACCTGTTCGCGCTGGTCGGCGGCAATCTCGGCTGCGTCAAGGACAGCTTCACCACTATGTCCGGGCGCAACGTCACGCTCGCCATTTACGTCGAGCCCGGCAAAGAAGACCGGTGCACTTACGCGATGGACAGCCTCAAGCGCGCCATGCGTTGGGACGAAGTCACGTTTGGGCGCGAATACGATCTCGATATTTTCATGATCGTCGCCGTCTCCGCCTTCAATATGGGCGCGATGGAAAATAAGGGTCTCAACGTCTTCAATGACAAATACGTGCTTGCGTCACCAGCCACAGCGACCGATGGCGATTACGCCGGCATCGAGGCGGTGATCGCCCACGAATATTTCCACAATTGGACCGGTGATCGCATTACCTGCCGTGACTGGTTTCAGCTTTGTCTGAAGGAAGGCCTAACCGTCTTCCGCGACCAGGAATTCACCGCCGACCAGCGGTCGCGCGCCGTCGAGCGCATCAGCGATGTCCGCGAGCTGCGCGCATCTCAGTTCGTCGAGGATGCGGGGCCGCTGGCACATCCGGTGCGGCCCACGCTCTATCACGAGATCAACAATTTCTACACCGCAACCGTCTACCAGAAGGGCGCCGAGGTTGTGCGCATGATCAAGACGCTGCTCGGCCCGCAAGTCTTCCGCGCCGGCATGGACCTCTACTTCGCGCGCCACGACGGCCAAGCGGCGACGGTTGAACAGTTTGTGCAATGTTTTGCCGACGTCAGCGGCCGCGACATGAGCCAGTTCATGCGCTGGTATTCGCAGGCCGGCACGCCGGAGATCAAGGTGACGCCGCATTATGATTCCGCAGCCCGCAGCTTCCGGCTCGACATTGCGCAGAGCGTACCGCCGACGCCGCGACAGCCGAACAAGGAGCCGATGACCGTTCCGCTCGCGCTCGGTCTGGTCGGGCGTAACGGAGATGATCTGCCGCTGTTACTTAATGGCCGGCCGCTCCCGCGCGGCGTAATCGAGCTTACGGAGGCAAATCAATCATTTGTGTTCGGCGACGTGCCCGAACGTCCGGCGCTCTCGCTCAATCGCGGCTTCTCGGCGCCGATCAAGCTGACCGTTCCGATCAAGGCCGACGAACTGCGCTTCCTGGCCGCCCATGATCGCGACCCATTCAACCGATGGCAGGCGGTGCAGACATCGGCGATGACGCTGCTCAAGACCAATGTCGCCATCGTGCGATCGGGCGGCGCGCCGCGTTTCGACCAGGGATTAATGGAAGCGCTTGGCGCAATTCTCAAGGACGCCGCGCTCGAGCCCGCTTTCATCGCCTTGACGCTGTCCCCTCCGAGCGAAGCCGATATCGCCCGCGAAATCGGTTCCGACGTGGACCCGGATGCGGTCTATGCCGCGCGGCGAAAACTGCGCACTGCGATTGGCCAGGAACATGGCGCGATCCTTGCGGAAATTTACGCGCGGATGATGTCGCCAGGCGCCTATCGCCCAGATGCACAGAGCGCCGGACGTCGCGCCCTGAAGAATGCGTGTCTTGACCTGCTGGCACTGACGGAAAGCGATGCGGCCATCGCGCGCGCTTTCGACCAATATCGCAGTGCCGACAATATGACCGACCGTATGGCGGCGCTGGAAACGCTCGCGGCCCATAATCGTCCGGAACGAACAGCCGCATTTGACGATTTTTACACGCGTTACGCCGAAGACCCACTGGTGATCGATAAGTGGTTTGCGCTGCAGGCGGTCATCCCAGAGCCAACAACACTAGACCACGTCCGCGTCTTGACGCGGCATCCAGCCTTCTCGGCCGCCAATCCCAATCGCATCCGCGCGTTGATCGGGGCGTTTGCGCAAGCCAACCAAACCCAGTTCAACCGCCGCGACGGCGCCGGTTATGATTTCGTCGCCGATTTCGCGCTCGAGCTCGACGCCAAGAACCCACAAGTCGCCGCGCGTTTGATGAGCGCATTCCGATCCTGGCGTGCGCTGGAAGCCCAACGACGCGAGCGCGCCGAGGCGACGCTGCGCCGCGTTGCCGCGACGTCCGCCTTGTCGCCCGACGTGCACGACATCGTGGCGCGCACCCTCGCCGACAATTAAAATCATCCAGCCCGTTGATTTGACTCAGTTTTGAGTCGTCGTCATGAGCGGCAACACATGTGCGATGCTGGAGCTCATGCCAAAATTTGATTTCGCAGCGCAAAAATACTTTGGACATTTCTTAAAAAAATATTGACTCGGGACTCTCGACAAATCAGCGCGCATCGATTCTATTGATGACGATTCGGAGAGAGCGGCACAATCTCCGAACCGGGGTCGAGGCAATAATCCAAACGGAGGCAGGCGATGGCGCGCGCCGATACGGCGAGTGCGTCTCTACGTTCCGATTCGATCAAAGGGTTGGCGGAATCGATTGCCAACCCGGCCTATCGGCGCCTTTTGAGCGCCGAGCCGCTGCTGCGGCGGGCCGTTCCGGTTCTCATCATTGCTTTCATGGTGACGGTGTGCATCGGCGCCGCGGTGCAAGTGCTGGAGCATCGCCGACAAGCCGTATTCGAGGCAAAACAAAGTGTCGCCGCGCTGGCCGACCATTTCGCCACAATTTTTGAACGACGGAGCCGCGACGGCCGCTCGCCCTGGCCGCGCACCTCCGACGCGTTGGCGGCGTCACTGCCCGATTGGGCGGTAGGGGGCGGTCGGCGCGTACTGGTGGCGGATGCTGACGGAAATATCGTCGCCAGCTTGCCGAATGCTCCGGCAATCGCGGGACGATCGCTTCTCGATGTGCTCGGTCCGCTGCAACCGCTTACGACGTTCGCCGCCGATGCCGGAACCCGGGAGATCGCGCTTGGGAACGGTCGGACCGCTTACGCGGCCGTTCGGGCGCTGAAAAATCCGATCGGACTGCTTGCCGTCATCCAAAGCCAGGAAGATGCGCTCGCGAACTGGCGCTCGATTACCGGCCTGACCATCACATTGTTGGCAACCACCGGCTTCGTGGTGTTGATCCTGGGCTTCGCGTTCCATTGGCAAGCGACGCGCGCCCGCGAAGCCGACATCATCAATGACACGGTCCGCGGCCGCGTTGATACCGCGCTGAACCGCGGACGCTGCGGGCTGTGGGATTGGGACCTGGCGCGCGGCCGCGTATTTTGGACGCACTCGATGTACGAAATGCTGGGTCTGCCGCAGAAGGACGAACTTCTGACATTCGGTGAAGTCGACGCGCTGGTGCACAAGGACGACATCGATCTTTACGAGCTGGCCAGTCAATTGGCCGACGGCAACCTGCAATCCATCGATCATGCGTTCCGCATGCGCCACGCCCAAGGCCGATGGCTGTGGCTGCGCGTGCGCTGCGAGTTGACACGCCAAGAGGGCGAAGTCAGCCCTCACCTCATCGGCATCGCCGTCGATATCACCGAACAGAAGAATCTGGTTGAGCGGACGGTGGCGGCCGATTTGCGCCTGCGCGACGCCATCGAGACCATACCGGAAGCCTTCGTGCTGTGGGATGCGGAAAACCGGCTCGTGCTTTGCAATTCCAATTTCCAGGAACTGCATCAGCTGCCTGACGAAGCGGTCGTAGCGGGAACTTCTTACGAGACCATTGTGGCTACCGGCAGAAAGCCGCTGATCCGCGCCACGGTCGCCCATGATAGCGAGCCGCGCGGCGCGCGCACATTCGAGGCGCAACTCGAGGACGGACGTTGGATGCATATCAGCGAACGGCGCACCAAAGACGGCGGCTATGTTTCGGTCGGAACCGACATCACCAAGGTCAAGCAGCACGAGCAAAAATTGATCGAGAGCGAAAAGCGCCAGCGCGCGACGATCGTCGATTTGCGCCAATCGCAGCAAACGCTGGAACGGCAGACGGCCGAACTTGCGGATCTCGCCGAGAAATATGCCGAAGAGAAGACCAGAGCCGAAGACGCCAATGCGGCCAAGTCGAAATTCCTGGCCAATATGAGCCATGAATTGCGCACGCCGCTTAATGCGATCATCGGTTTTTCCGAGATCATGGAATCTGGAATGTTCGGTCCGCTCGGCGCCGAGAAATATATCGAATATTCGCGCGACATCCGTGAAAGCGGCGAGTACCTGCTCGACGTCATCAATGACATCCTCGACATGTCGAAGATCGAAGCTGGCGGAATACGGCTATCGCCCGAAGCGGTCGAGTTGGACTCGCTGCTTGCCGACTGCATTCGCGTCGTGTCGACCCGCGCCAGCGAAAAACGGCTCACCATCAACGCCGAGGTCGAACCGGGTATCCATCTCAACGCGGACCGCCGCGCGCTCAAGCAGATCGCGCTGAATCTCCTCTCCAATGCAGTAAAATTCACGCCGGACGGTGGCGCCGTGACCGTGCAAGGGCGCTTGCGCGGCCGTGCGGTGATCATCGGCATTAAAGACGATGGAATCGGCATACCTCGCCAAGCGCTGCAAAAGCTTGGACGCCCGTTCGAGCAGGTTGAAAGTCAGCTGACCAAGCGCCACCAGGGCTCCGGCCTTGGGCTTGCGATCGCGAAATCGCTTGTTGAGCTACACGGCGGCACAATGCGCATTCGTTCACGGCTGGGCCGAGGCACCTTGGTTATGGTGCGGTTGCCCGCCGATGCGGCCGCGGCCATACCGCTTGAGCGCATCGAAGCCGCGGCTTGAACTAAGCGTTAGTTCGCTCCACAAGGAGCATCACGGCGCCCCGCCCAGGATCCTGATGAAAGAGGCGCGTACGGCGCGCTGGGTGTCTTTGAGATGCGCGGAGAGCGTCGGAAAATCCGGCAGATCGGCAGCGCGCGCCAGCAGCGCCAATATGCCTGGACTCGCAGCTTGCAGGTCGAAGCTCGCAGGCAAGCAGAGCCGGAGAACTTGTATCAGATCATGAAATAACCGTACCGCCGGCCGCAGCACGGCGGCATCCTGCGGCGCCAATACGCCGAGCCGCTCGGCCTTTTCCAATGTTCGGGCGGTGGACGTGTCCAATATGTCCGGGAGTTCCCTCGCATGCACCAGTTGCAGATATTGCGCGATGAACTCGATGTCGATCAAGCCTCCGGCGGCGTATTTGAGATCCCAGGGGTCGGCGTCGCCCTTCTCCTTGGCGATAGCGCCGCGCATGTCGACGACATCCCCGGCGGTAGCGGGCACATCTCTTTGCCGGCACAGAACCTCGCGAATGACCGCTTCGACTCTCGCGGAAAAATCCGGCGTTCCGGACACAACGCGCGCGCGGGTCAGCGCCATATGCTCCCAGGTCCACGCCTCGTGCTCCTGATAGTTCTTAAAACCGTCGATCTGCGTGGCGACTGGACCGGACCGGCCAGACGGACGTAGACGCATGTCAACCGGATAAAGCACGCCGTAATTGGTTTGAACGGTAAGTGCGCTGATCATGCGCTGCGTCAGGCGGGCGAAGTACTGACTGCCCGGGAGCGGGCGCTTGCCATCGGACTGCGGATGGTCCTGGTCAAAATCGTAGACCACAATGAGATCGAGGTCGGAGCTCGCAGTCATTTCACGGCCGCCAAGTCGGCCGAGCGCGAGCACTGCGCTTTCTCCGCCGCTGATGTAACCGTGCGTCTTGGCAAATTCGGCTTGCACCCAGCGATGCACCGCGTCGAGGAGAATATCGGCGAGCCGGGCGAATGTATCCCCGGCCTGCTCGGCCGACAGCGATCCGGAAATGACGCGCGCGCCGATGAGGAACATGTGCTCCTGACCGAACAGGCGGATGGCGTCGAGCATGGCCTCGAAGCCATGCGTATCGGCAAGAGACCGTTTAAGGATCTCACGCAACCGCACTGCGTCGGGCAGCGCGCCGAAAAAACCCGGATCGACCAGTGGATCGATGAAATGCGGGTGACGCGCCAGGATGTCGGCCAGCCGCGGCGCCGCCCCGATAATGAGCGCAACAAAGCGGATCAATTCCGGGTTTTGCCGCAATAGAGAGAACAGGCGGCCGCCGGCGCGTAATCCGGCCAAAAATCGGTCGAACGCCGCAAACCCCGCATCGGGATTTTCTGCGCGCGACAATTGATCGAGAATGACGGGTATGAGATCGACCAGATTTTCCCGGGCCTGCTCACCGCGGACAGCACGATACGCTCCGCTTCGCCAATTTCGCACGGCATCGACGATTTCCGGCGCCCGACGAAAGCCCATTTGTGTCAATCGTTCGAACAGTTCGCCGTCGCGTTCGGATGACTCAAACGAAAGCTTCTGCCGCTGTGCCAGTAACTCGGGGGTTCGTTCGAACAGCCTGACATAGTGCCGTTCGACCTTGCGTAAATGCCCGACCAGCACATCGGCGAATTCGTCGCGCGACGGATATCCGAGAAAGCGCGCGAAAATATCGAGCGCCTCGGCAGTTGCTGGAAGCGTATGGGTCTGTTCGTCGGCCATCATTTGCAGACGATGCTCGACGGTCCGCAAGAAATCATAAGCGGCCGCGAGCTCGTCGCGCGCCTGTTCATCGATCCAGCCGTCGGCCGTTAGCGCAAAGAGCGTGACGACGGTGCCGCGATCGCGCAATTCTGCATGCCGTCCGCCGGCGATCAGCTGCTGAGTTTGGACAAAGAATTCGATCTCGCGAATGCCACCGCGTCCAAGCTTGATGTTGTGACCCTCGACGGCGATCTCGCCATGACCACGATAGGCATGGATCTGCTGCTTCATTTCATGGACATGCGCGATCGCGGCGTAATCGAGGTATTTGCGCCAGATGAACGGCGACAGATCGCGGAGGAACTGTTCGCCGGTGGCGATGTCGCCGGCGCAGGCTCGTGCCTTGATCAGCGCCGCCCGCTCCCAGTTCTGACCGCGGCTCTCGTAATAGTCGAGCGCGGCGGCGGTCGAAATTGCAATCTGCGTCGACGACGGATCCGGCCGCAACCGTAAATCGACGCGGAATACGTATCCATCAGAGGTGCGCGTTTGCAGGATTTTGATCAGATCGCGCGTCAAGCCGATGAAGAACAGCGCCGGCTCGATATCGTCTGCAAGAGTTACACCGGCGTCGAAGAAAACCATCAGATCGATGTCGCTCGAAAAATTGAGCTCACCGGCTCCCATTTTGCCCATTGCGAGCACAATGTAGCCGGAACCCGACGGAGGATTATTGGCATCACCGGACTTGATCTTTTTTTGCCGCACCGCGTCCTTGAGCAGATGACCTACAGCGAGCGCCACAGCGATATCGGCCACCCGCGTGAGCGCCTCGGTGGTCCGAGGCAACGCCCATACGCCGCCGATATCAGCCAGCGCGATCAAAAGCGCAGCTTCAAGCTTCAATTCGCGGAGGATCCGCATCAGTTCGAGCTGCGATCGGGCGCCGGTAGCGGCGACTTTCGTTTCTTGAACGAGGGCAGCGAGACTGTCGGCGGGATCGGCGTCGAGCAAGCGCAGGAGGCGCGCGGGTTTTGCCTCAATGGCATTCCAGAGATACGGCGCTGCCTCCGCAATCCCGCCAAGAACGCGCGCCAGGGCTGGCTTGCGGCGCATCAGGAGCGCAAGCGCCTTGCCGACAGGTTTTGGCCGTACGTCCGCGAGCCAAGCTGCAACCCGCGCGGAGGCTTCCGCTGTCGGCTTCGGCAGCATCGCGCCAAAGCGGTGAACGAGCCCCGCCTGATTGCGTGTCTGCCTTGGCCGCTTGGCGGCCGCGCGGCGCTTCATCCCCTGCCCGCACCGGCGCCCGGACCTGCCCGCGGCAAAGCGATGGTCGTTCGCAATCCGGGATGATTATCTTCAAGCTTGAGCTCACCGCCGTGGAGCCGGGCCACCGCCGAAGCGAGGCTCAGCCCAAGCCCCGAGCCGGGTTCGGAGCGGCTCTGCTCAAGACGGACGAAGCGCTCCACCACACGCCCGCGGTCAGCATCGGGAATGCCGGGCCCGCGATCGGCGACGCTGAGCGTGATGCGCTCGCCGTCGTTGCCGGCCTTGACCACGATCTCGGCGGGTACGCCGTTCACCTTGCCGTTCGTCCCGGCATATTTGATCGCATTGTCGATGAGATTGGCCAAGGCCTGACTAACCAGCTCGCGATTGCCGCGCACCGGCGCTGCCGCCGGTGCATCGATCTTGAGCGCAATTCCCTTCTCGTCCGCAACCGGCTCGTAAAGCTCGCCAACATCGCGCGCGATTTCGGAGGCGTCGAACTCGGTCATGTTCTCCCGCGCTTGCCCGGATTCGGCGCGGGCGATCATTAAAAGCGCGTCGAAGGTTCGAATAAGGTCGTCGGATTCGGCGATGGTGGATTCCAGCGCCGCGCGATAGCTCGCCTCACCTGTGGCGCTGCGCAGCGCTTGTTCGCAACGATTGCGCAGCCGGGTCAAGGGTGTCTTCAGGTCGTGGGCGATATTGTCGGAGACCTCCTTCAGTCCGCGCATCAATGCTTCGATTCGATCGAGCATCGCGTTGACATTGTCGGCGAGCCGGTCGAGCTCGTCGCCGGTGCCGGCGACCGGCAAGCGGCCGGAAAGATCGCCAGCCATGATCGTCTGCGCGGTTCCGGTCATGGCGTCTATCCGGCTGAGCACGCGGCGGCTGACAAAGAATCCGCCGAGCAGTCCGAGCACGATCACAAGTGCGAGCGACCACTGACCGGCATTGACGATGATTCCGAATAGGCGCTCGCGTTCATCAAGGTCGCGGCCGACCAGGAGATGAAACCCGCCCGGGAGCTGCACCACCCGGACCAATGCCCGATGCTCGGCGCCCTCGGGCGATTCCAGCCGATGGTAATTGGTTTCCAGCCAGCCCGGACGATCGAGGACGCCAGGCTCCAATGAACCGACATTGCCGGCAAGGCCTTCGCCGCTAGGCGTTGTGACCAAATACAGGCTCGAGCCTGGACGGCGCGAACGCAGATCGACCACGGTTACCAAGCGCCGTAGTCCGCCCTGTCCGTACTGTTCCGACAATCCGTTCACTTCGCCATTCACCGTCGCCGTAATCTGTTCGGTGATGAGTCGGCGCGTGTTGAGCGCGAAATAACCGAGCAGCGACGCAGCGAACAGAATGAAAATACCGAGATAAAAGAGCGTCAGCTTGAACGCAGTGGTACGGAGAAGTTTGCCGAGCGCGGTCACGTTATTTGATCTCGGTTTCGGGGAAATCGTCTTCCCAGAACTCGAGCGACGCTCGTTTGCCGCTCTGCTGGTTTACCGCCTCGGCGCGGCGCAGCTCCACCCGGCGAATCTTGCCGGAGATCGTTTTCGGCAGTTCAGCGAATTCGAGCCGGCGCACGCGCTTGAATGGCGCCAGCGTCGCGCGGCAGTGACGGAAAATCGACAAGGCGGTGGCCCGATCCGGCGCATGGCCGGGGGCAAGCGCAAGAAACGCCTTCGGTACCGCAAGCCGCATCGGATCGGGAGACGGCACCACCGCGGCTTCAGCGACGGCGGGGTGTTCGATCAAAGCACTTTCGAGCTCGAAGGGGCTGATTCGATAATCGGACGATTTGAAGACGTCATCGGCGCGGCCGATATAGGTCAGGTATCCGTCGTCATCCACCGCGGCGACATCGCCGGTGCGATAGACCGCGTCTTCGGTCGCGCGCGAGGGAGGGCCATCGCTCTCCTGCCCCTGATAACCTTGCATAAGCCCGGTCGGCCGCGGTTGGAGGGTGAGACAAATCTCGCCTTCCTTGACTGGCGCACCGTCCGGATCACGCAGTATGACGCGGTAGCCAGGAAGCGGCCGGCCCATCGAGCCGGCTTTCACCTTTTGCCCCGGGCTATTTCCAACCAAGGCTGTGGTCTCGGTCTGTCCGTAGCCATCGCGTATGGTGACGCCCCAGGCATTCTTGACGCGCTCGATCACCTCGGGATTGAGCGGCTCGCCGGCGCTGATGAGCTCCCTGATGCGAACCGGCCATGCCGAGAGATCCTCCTGAATCAACATTCGCCACACTGTCGGCGGAGCGCAAAATGTACTGACGCCACAGCGCACGATCGCGTCGAGCAGTCCGCGCGCATTGAAACGGCGCTGATTAAAAATGAAAACCGCCGCTTGCGCATTCCACGGCGCGAAGAAACAGCTCCAGGCATGCTTGGCCCAGCCAGGCGATGAAATGTTGAGATGTAGGTCGCCAGGACGCAACCCCAGCCAATACATCGTCGACAGATGGCCGACGGGATAACTTTGATGACTGTGCAGCACCAGCTTGGGTTTGGCCGTCGTGCCGGAAGTGAAATAGAGCAGGAGCGGATCCTGGACATGCGTTTCGCCGTCAGGAGTAAAACGCGTCGAAGCAGTGTAAGCTCCTTCAAAGGGAACCCAGCCGGCTGCCTCGCGGCCGACCACGATGCGCGTGTAATCGCCTGACAGATCGGCAAATTTTGCCGCAGCGTCCGTACTGGCAATCACGTGCCGAACCCGGCCACGCGCAAATCGATCGTTGAGATCGGCCGGCGTCAACAAGGTGGTTGCCGGCACGATCACGGCGCCGAGCTTCATCGCCGCCAGCATGCATTCCCACAGCGGCGCGACATTGCCGAGCATGACGAGGATGCGATCGCCGCGGCGCACCCCGAGCCCGCGCAGCATGTTCGCAACCTGGTTCGAGCGATCGCCTAAAGCCGCGAAGGACAGCTTGACTTCGCTGCCGTCCTCGTCGACGAGCCACAGCGCTGGATGCGCGTTATTGCGCGCCATTGCGTCGAAATAATCGAGCGCCCAGTTGAACCGATCGAGTTTCGGCCATGCGAAGTCTCGAAGGGCGACCGCATAATCTTCCCGATGCCGCAGCAGAAAGTCGCGGGCCGAGATGAAAGGGGCGGCACTATTTAAGTTAGCATCCACTGTTACGCTGTCGCCCATGGTGACTCCCCGGCCTTCTTCGTAGATCGGTTTTGTCTACCGCGCTCCGTCGCGAATCATGTAACCGGCGCCGCGTACGGTATGCAGCAGCGGCTGCGCAAAGCCCTTGTCGATTTTAGATCGCAACCGCGAAATGTGCACGTCGATCACGTTCGTCTGCGGATCAAAGTGATAATCCCAGACGTTTTCGAGCAACATGGTGCGCGTGACAACTTGCCCCGCGTGCCGCATGAGATATTCGAGCAAACGAAACTCGCGCGGTTGCAATTGCACTTCCTGCCCGGCGCGGCTGACTTCGTGGGATAGACGGTTCAACTCCAAATCGGCGACGCGATAGACCGTTTCCTCGCCGCGGCTGCCGCGGCGGCGTCCGAGCGCTTCGACCCGCGCCAACAGCTCGGAAAACGCGTACGGCTTTGCCAGATAATCGTCGCCGCCGGTGCGCAATCCTTTGACGCGATCATCAACCTGACCGAGTGCGGACAGGATCAGCACCGGCGTTTCGATGGATTTCGTGCGCAATACGCCGATCACGGAAAGACCATCGCGCTTGGGCAACATGCGATCGACGATCAGCACGTCGTAGTCGCCATCAAGTGCGAGCTGTAGACCCTCCTCACCGTCGCTCGCATGTTCCGCAATATGGCCGGCTTCGCGGAACGCCTTCACGAGGTAGTCGGCCGCGTCGCGATCGTCCTCAATGATGAGCAGACGCATGGTAGATCGTTGTTCGCCGTATTTTTAAGAATCGCGCGCAAGGCGCTGGGCCGCCGATGATAATCCTCCCGCGGCCGCCATAATAGCGAGGGGGTGGCGGGCGGCAGGCCCGCCACCCCCTTACCCACTCCACGCCGGCGGGGGCGACGGATGCCGGCCGCAGAGCTGGGAATTGCGGGGACGGACCTTGCGATCCGCCCCCAGGGTACGCCCGCCAGCGGGGGCGACGGATGCCGGCGGATGCCCCTTTCACCAAGAGCCCGGTCCAATGGGGGAAGCGGACACGAGCTCCGTCATGGCTTTGCGCATGACCGCACTAGGCGCTGCGCGTTCCATGCTCAGGCATTGCCGAGCGGCAGTGCCACAAATTTTGTGCCCTCGTTCGACTTCACCCTGAACAGAACGGTGTGCTTGCCCTCGCTACGCGCGTCGGCCAGGCTTTTGCGAACCTCCGCTGGTGTCGCCACCGCCTTGCCGCCGACTTCTAGAATGACGTCGCCGACCTGGAAGCCATGCTCCGCGGCAATCCCGCCGGCATTGACCGCGGTAACCACGACTCCGTTGCCGCCGGCTCCTGAGACCTTGTTGCCGGGCGCCAGCGTGAGGCCGAGATTGGGCATGTCACTGTCGGGCACTTCGCGTTGATCGCGCTGGTTCTGGTCGTTCGACGCCTGTTTTTCATTCGGCAGGGTACCGAGCGTCAGCGTCACGGTTTTACTTTGCCCACTGTGGATGACGTCGAGCTTGACGGTCGTGCCGGGCGACATCGTGCCGATCTTGCGGGCCAGTTCGCGCGGATCGTGGACCGGCGCATCGTTCAGCGAGGTGATGACGTCACCGCTGGCAATGCCCGCTTTGGCGGCCGGACTATCCTTCTGCGGCTCTGAGACCAGAGCGCCAGTCGCCTGCTTGAGCCCCAAGCTGTCGGCGATATCGGGCGTCACCGTCTGGATTTGCACACCAATCCAACCACGCGTGACGCTGCCCTTGTCGCGCAACTGCGAAACGACGTTCTTCACCGTGTCGGCGGGAATTGCGAAAGCAATGCCGACCGAACCACCGGACGGCGAGAAGATCGCCGTGTTGACCCCGATCACGCTGCCATCGACGTCGAAAGTCGGACCGCCGGAATTGCCTTTGTTCACCGGCGCGTCGATCTGAATGAAATCGTCATAGGGGCCGGCGCCGATGTCGCGACCGCGCGCCGAGACGATACCGGCCGTCACGGTGCCGCCGAGCCCGAACGGATTTCCGACCGCGAGAACCCAGTCGCCAACCCGCGGCGAATTATCAGCCAATTTCACAAACGGGAAATTGTCGCCGTCGACCTTGATGAGCGCGAGATCAGTTCGTGAATCGGTGCCGATTACCTTTGCGCTATAGCTCTTGCCGTCGTCGGTGGTGACTTGAACGTTCTCGGCATTCTGCACGACGTGATTATTGGTGACCGCATAGCCGTCCCGCGAAATGAAAAAGCCCGATCCTTGGCCGGTGATCACCTCGTGACCTTTCGGGTTGCCCGGAGCGCCAAACCGCTTGAAGAAGCGCTCGAACGGCGATCCCGGCGGAAACGGCAAATCGTCCTCGCTGAGGCCGGGTTGTGAGGGCTGGTCAATTTTCACACGCACCGAAATAACCGCCGGCTTCACCTTTTCGACAATGTCGGCGAAACCGACAGGACGCTGAGGGAGCTGTTGGACCTTCTCCGTCAAGTTCTGCGCCTGCGCCGCGTCGGCGAGCGCGCTCGGCGCGTAAGTATTAGGTGAGAAAACCAACGTGGCGGCGGCTAGACTTGCGACCGTGGTCGCCAAAAGCGCCACACGGCGCGCCGATAAAGTACGGCGAGATACTCGGAAATTATCCTTCATACGTTGTCTCCAGATGCGGTCAGTTCCGCCTAGCGGTTACCCTTGCTCTGCAAGATGGGGCGGCGCGCCTTACGGCGCTCTGTCGGGCGGATTAAAAATTGGTAATGTGGACCGCCTTGAATAAACGTGCCCCCACAATGGCTTAGTGCGGGCACCCCCAAGGCGCGGCCTACCGGCCTGGGCGGCAAGCAAGGCAAATCCGCCCGAGACGGCGAGAATAGGCGTGATCAGCTACGAACCGGGGCTATCAGCCAGGATTTTTTCGAGTCGCGCCCGCTCGGCCGCAGTCAGATTTGGGGCTGGTTCCGGCGCTCGTCCTCGCCGGCGTGTAGCAGCAACCACAAGCAACGTAATTCCGCTGAGCAGAAGTCCGGGCGGCAAACCCCAAAGAATTGCCGTGCGCCATGACAGCCGCGGCTTGAGCAGCACGAATTCGCCGTAGCGCGCGACGAGGAAATCAAGCACTTGCGCGTCGCTGTCGCCGGCTTGGAGCCGCTCGCGAACCAGAACGCGCAAATCATGCGCCAATGGTGCATCGGACTCGTCAATCGATTCGTTCTGGCACACCATGCAGCGAAGTTGTTGAGACAAAGTGCGCGCCCGAGCTTCCAGCGCCGGGTTCCCCAACATCTCATCCGGCTGCACCGCCGCCCATGAGGATGTTGGAGTTGAAAGAATGAGTCCAAGCACGAGCAAGAAAACGCGTCTCATTGCTTCATCCTGCCGGGCGCAACGCCAGTTTCGTTTTTGCCGGCTGCGGCGCACCGACGCGAAGCCGGCGGTCTGAAAGCGACAGCGCGCCGCCTGCGAACATGATCGCCGCGCCAAGCCAGATCAGCAACACTTGCGGTTTGAAGTAGAGTCTCACCGCCACGTTGCCATTTTGCATCGGATCGCCGAGCGAGACATAGAGTTGGCTGACGCCGCGCGTCATCAGTGCCGCCTGGGTCGTCGTCATATTGCGAGTCGGGAAGCTGCGCCGGCTCGGCTCCATGACGCCGATCAGATCGCCGTTCATGCGACGCACGATGAAACGGCCGACCATGTCGTGATAGTTCGGACCTTGCCGGCTGAACAGGCCGCTGAAGGTAAGCCGATAGTGAGCGATGTCCAGATTATCGCCGACTTTCATTTCAGCAATCCGCTCGCTGCCCCACGCCGTCGCGGCGACGATGCCGAGGAGAGTTACGCCGAGGCCGAAATGCGCAAATGCGGTGCCCCAGGCCGAGCGCGGCAGGCCAATAGCGCGGCGCAGCGCCGCGCGGAACGGAAGGCGCAAAACAAGCGTCCGCTCCGCAATATCGGTAACCGCGCCGGCCATGACGAAAACGGCGATACCAGCGCCGAATGGCGCCAGGACCGGTCCGCCTTGTTCGAGCGCAAATGCCGCGGCCATGACGAGCGCGGCAAGTATCGCCGCCGCCAACAGCCGTTGCGCCGCGCCCAAAAGATCGCCGCGTTTCCAGCCCATCAGTGGCCCAAACGGCATCACCACCATCAACGGGATGAACAGGGGACCGAAAGTCGCGTTGAAAAACGGCGGGCCTACGGAAATCTTTGCTCCGGTGAGAGCTTCCAGCGCCAGCGGATAGAGCGTGCCGACAAATACACTGGCGCATGCTGTGGTGAGAAACAAATTGTTGAACACCAAGGCGCCTTCGCGAGAAATCGGCGCGAATAAGCCGCCCTGCTTGAGCAGCGGCGCCCGCCAGCCGTAAAGCGCCAAGGCGCCGCCGATGAACACCACCAGGATCGCAAGGATGAACACGCCTCGCATCGGGTCGGTGGCGAAGGTGTGAACCGACGTCAGCACGCCTGAGCGCACCAAGAACGTTCCGATCAGCGAGAGCGAGAATGCGAGAATGGCGAGCAGAATGGTCCATATTTTCAGCGCGCCGCGCTTCTCCATCACGACGGCGGAGTGCAACAGCGCAGTTCCGGCGAGCCATGGCATCAGGGATGCGTTTTCGACCGGGTCCCAAAACCAGAACCCGCCCCAGCCAAGCGTGTAATAGGCCCAGTACGAACCGCCGGCGATGCCGACGGTCAAGCACATCCAGGCGGCGAGCACCCACGGGCGAACCCAGCGCGCCCAAGCCGCGTCGATACGGCCTTCCAGCAAAGCGGCAATCGCGAAAGAGAACGCAATCGAGAATCCGACGTAGCCGAGATACAGGAGCGGCGGATGAAAGGCGAGGCCAGGATCCTGTAGAATCGGATTGAGATCTTGACCTTCAAATGGCGCTTGCGGAATGCGGACGAACGGATTGGACGTCATCAGAATGAACAGATGAAATGCCGCCGCGATCCAGGCTTGAACAGCAAGCGCGTTGGCTTTAAGCACCGCCGGCAGATTGTTGCCGAAGACCGCGACCAGCGCGCCGAAAAAGGTCAGGATCGAGACCCACAGCATCATCGAGCCTTCATGATTTCCCCAGATGCTCGTGAGCCGGTAAATGAATGGCATTTGCGAATTGGAATTCTCGAATACGTTCAAAACCGAAAAATCCGAAATAACGTAACAAATGGCGAGCGCGGTGAACGCCATCGCCACGAAGGCAAACTGGGCGAGCGCGATCGGCGCCGCCATGCTCATCAACACCGCGTCGTTAGTCCTGGTCCCGACGATCGGCATCGTGCCCTGAACGAGAGCAAGCCCCAGCGCGAGCATCAGCGCGTAATGGCCCAATTCAGCGATCACTGGCTGCGCCTCCATGCCGTTTCACATCGGCGCGGCAGCCCACCCGCGGCGCTATGGCGATCTCGCGGCTCATTTGCTGCCTCCGCCGGCGGATGTTCCGGCCTGGCGGCCGTAATCATCTTTCCAATGTCCCGAGCGCTTCAGGGCGTCCGCCACCTCCTTGGGCATATAGGTTTCATCGTGCTTGGCGAGTATCGAGTCGGCCTTGAAGGCGCCGCCTGCATCGAGTGCGCCTTCCGCCACGACTCCCTGACCCTCGCGGAACAGATCCGGCAACACGCCCTGATAATTGACCGTGATGCCGGTCTTGCCATCGGTCACTTCGAAACGCACCGACAGATTACTGCCGCGCACCACCGTGCCGTTCTTGACCAGTCCGCCGAGCCTGATGCGCGTTCCCGTCGGCACGTGCTTTTCGACGACGTCGCTGGGTGAATTAAAAAACACGATCGAACCGCGAAGCGCGTTAAGCATCAACGCAACGGCGACAGCCAACACAGCCATCGCGCTGCCGATCAAAACCAGGCGCCGCTGCTTGCGAGTCATCGTGACCCCGATTCTATCCCTCGAGCCCGAGACCTTTGACGAGGTCGTCGATGCGCTTGATCTGGTCGGGCTGGTCGAACAGCGCCCGGCGAGCGTCCGCCGCCGCATCCTTGGCTTTATCGCTGTCGCCGAGGATTGCATAGGCGCGAACCAGCCGCACCCAGCCGTCGACATCCTTGCCATCGGCGTGCAGCCTATCGGCTAAACGTTGCACCATGCCGCGGATCATTGCGGCACGCTCGGCCTCCGGCATATTCTCGGCCGCCGCCATATCGGTCGCGCTCGGTCCGCCGGAAGCAGGTGGCCCACCTGTCACGCGCGCCAAGGCGGCGCGAACCGGGTCTTTCCATGGCGCATCCGCCGGCGCGTCTTCGAGCAGCGCGCGCCATTCTTTGGCGGCATCATCGCGATTGCCGTCCTGCTCGTCGGCAAGACCAATAAAATAGCGCGCCTTCGCGT
>JBAQBC010000306.1:0-3555 GCA_049286035.1 Xanthobacteraceae bacterium | reverse complement strand
GAATACGAAGCCATCGAGGATGGCACGCTCGCCAAGATCGTCGTGCCGGAAGGCACCAATGACGTCCCGGTCAATCAGCTCATCGCGGTGCTGGCGCAGCCGGCGGAGCCGCCGGTTGGGCTGGTTTGGGCGCGGCTTCCATCGCGCTCGGCGCCTTTGCCGTCGGACCGGTTTTCACAGCGGCTGCGGCAGCGGCCTTCACATCCTCGCCTTCCTGGGCCAGCACGGCGATGAGCTGATTGACCGGCACGTCATTGGTGCCTTCCGGCACGACGATTTTAGCGAGCGTGCCGTCCTCGATGGCCTCGTATTCCATCGTCGCCTTGTCGGTCTCGATCTCGGCGATCACATCGCCGGTCTTGACCGGATCGCCCTCTTTCTTGAACCATTTCGCAAGGTTGCCCTTTTCCATCGTGGGCGACAGCGCGGGCATCAGGATGTTGACGGGCATGGCGCGCCAGTTTCACCGCAAAAGGGTTACCTGTAGCAAACTGCCTTGGTCGCCTCGACGACTTCGGCGACCGAGGGCAGCGCGAGCTTTTCCAAATTTGCGGCATAAGGCATCGGCACGTCCTTGCCGCTGACGCGGATCACAGGAGCATCGAGATAATCGAATGCGTCTTCCATCACGCGCGCGGCGATCTCGGCGCCGACGCCCGATTGCTTCCAGCCTTCTTCGACGGTGACAAGGCGGCCGGTTTTTTTGACCGACTCCACGATGGTGTCGGTGTCCATCGGCTTAAGCGTGCGCAAATCGATGAGCTCGGCCTCGATATTCTGCTTGGCCAGTTCCTCCGCCGCCTTGAGCGCGTAGCTCATTCCCATCGACCAGGCGACGATCGTGACGTCCTTACCGGGGCGTACCACACGCGCGCGGCCGATCGGCAGCACGTAATCGTCGAGCTTTGGCACCGGCGAGGAATGGCCGTAGAGAATTTCGTTTTCGAGAAAGATCACCGGATTGGGATCGCGGATCGCGGCCTTGAGTAGGCCCTTGGCGTCGGCCGCGTTCGACGGAGCGATCACCTTCAAGCCGGGGACGTGCGAGTACCAGGCTGAATAATCCTGGCTGTGCTGCGCGGCGACGCGCGAAGCCGGTCCGTTGGGACCGCGGAACACGATAGAGACTCTGACCTGTCCGCCAGACATGTACTGGGTTTTCGCCGCCGAGTTGATCAGCTGATCCATCGCCTGCATGGCGAAGTTAAAGGTCATGAATTCGACGATCGGCTTTAATCCCGCAAGGGCCGCGCCGATGCCGACGCCGGCGAAGCCGTGTTCGGTGATCGGCGTGTCGATGACGCGCCGCGCGCCGAATTCGTCCAATAATCCCTGGGTGACTTTGTAGGCGCCCTGATATTCGGCGACTTCCTCGCCCATGACGAGGACGTCGGGATCGCGGCGCATTTCCTCGGCCATGGCGTCGCGCAGCGCTTCGCGCATCGTGATCGATACGAGCTCGGTGCCCGCGGGCACCTCCGGCTCCGGCATGATCTCGGCCGATGGCGGCTTGGCGGCGCCGGTCGGAGCCGGCGCCGGCGTCTCCGCTTGCTTTGCGGCTTGCGGTTTTTGCGCAGGCGGTGCGGATTCGGCGGCCTTCTCCTGACGCAACGGCTGCTCGGCCTTGCTCTGTCTGGCGGGCGCCTGCTTGCCGTCCTTGAGCGCCGCAGCGTCTTCGCCTTCGGCGAGGATCACGGCGATCGGCGTATTGACGGCCACGTCATTGGTGCCTTCGGGCACCAGGATTTTGCCCAGCGTGCCCTCGTCCACCGCCTCGACTTCCATAGTTGCTTTATCGGTTTCGATTTCCGCGATGACATCGCCCGACCTGACCGGATCGCCTTCCTTCTTAAGCCATTTGGCGAGGTTGCCCTTCTCCATCGTCGGCGATAGCGCGGGCATCAACACTTCGGTCGGCATGGCGGCTCACATCAAGTCGCGGCAATGGCACTTCAGTGATAGACGTCGGTGTAAAGTTCGGCGGGATCGGGTTCGGGATCGTGGGTGGCGAATTCGGACGCCTCATTGACCATGCTGCGGACCGCAGCGTCGATCTTTTTCAAGTCATCCTCGCTCGCCCATTTCTTGTCGAGGAGCCGCTTGCGTACCTGTTCGATCGGGTCGTGCTGGGTACGCACTTTGTCAACTTCTTCCTTGGTCCGGTATTTGGCCGGATCCGACATTGAATGGCCGCGATAGCGGTACGTCAGCATTTCCAGAATGATTGGGCCCTTTCCGGCGCGGCACCACGCGAGCGCCTGATCGGCGGCCGCTTTGACCGCGCGCACGTCCATGCCATCGACCTGCGTCCCAGGGATGTTGAAGGAAGTCCCGCGCTTGGAAAGATCGGGCTGCGCCGAGGAGCGCGCGACCGAAGTTCCCATCGCATAGCGATTGTTTTCGATGACATAGATGATCGGCAGCTTCCACAGCTCGGCCATGTTGAAGCTCTCGTAAACCTGGCCTTGATTTGCCGCGCCGTCGCCGAGATAGGTCAGGCTGACATCACTGGTGCCGCGATATTTGTTCGCGAATGCGAGCCCCGTCCCCAGCGGCACCTGCGCGCCGACGATGCCGTGACCGCCGTAGAATTTCTTCTCCAGCGAGAACATGTGCATCGAACCGCCTTTGCCCTTGGAATAGCCGCCGCGGCGTCCGGTGAGCTCGGCCATCACGCCCTTCGGGTCCATGCCAGAGGCCAGCATATGGCCGTGGTCGCGGTAACCGGTGATCATCTGGTCGCCGTCGCGCATCGCAAGTTTCATGCCCACGACGACGGCTTCTTGGCCGATCTAGAGATGGCAGAATCCGCCGATGAGTCCCATGCCGTACATCTGTCCGGCCTTTTCCTCGAACCGGCGGATCAAGAGCATTTGGCGGAGCGCCTGTAGCTCTTGTTCTTTTGAAAACTCCAAGGGTGAAGTCTGGTTGGCCGCAAGATCCGCGCTGGGAAGCAAGCCTTGCGCAGTGTGAGCCGATTGCTTGGTTTGGGCGACGGCCATCATTACCTCAAAACGTCCGGCGGCACTTATCCCATAGCCGAATTCCCCCCCTGGTGAAAAGCGGGGACGTCCCCTGCCACAGGCGTGTGACCGGGCGGCCAAATCATTGTCGAAGAAGCTCATTTCGGAACGTGCGCCGGCAAGTTCAAGGCCCGTTCAAGACCTCTTCAAGGCCGCGGCGTGGCTGCCGGCTGGGAGTCCCTGTTCAGCACGAGAGTCAAATCGTGCGGGTCGGCGTAATCGAGGAGCGCACGTGCACGTTCGTCAAGCATGTCGGGATCGAGATCGCCCGATTTCAAGAGCGCAATGCGTCTTTCCCACTGCGCCTGTTCGGCGTGAAGCCGGTCGAGTTCGGTGATGAGCGCGGCCATCTGCCGATCGATGTCCTCCTTGGCCTTTAGCCCGCGGTCGCCGTTATAGGCGTTGACGCCGAAATAGCCGATGAGCAAGGCCGCCAAGGCATAGAGTGCAAGCGCGTTGAGAAACGTGCGCAGGCGTTTGCGGGTGACCATTGCCGCAGCATGCGAGGAGGTCGCTTAAATTGGCATTAATG
>JBAQBC010000305.1:0-2626 GCA_049286035.1 Xanthobacteraceae bacterium | reverse complement strand
GTCTGGGCGCTGGTCGGTATATCGATTGCCGCGATGGGCTTCTACGCCTCCAAGGGGCCGTTCTGGGCGATCCCATCAATGATCCTGACCGGGACCGCCGCGGCGTCCGGCATCGCCTGGATCAATTCGGTCGGGAATCTCGGCGGCTTCTTCGGGCCGTCGATGGTGGGCTGGGCGAAGGAGTACACCGGCAGCTTTGCCGGCGGTCTCTATGCGCTCGCCGGCTTTGCCCTGATGTCGGCCGTGATCTCCGCGCTATGGTTGCGCATTCCCAATCCGGTGCGGCAAGAACTGGCGAGCGTACCGGCGGAATAGGGGCAGTCGCCAAACGCTCGCGGTCGGCCGGCAGAGGGGCCGTTGCCGTTCCTCACCTTCCGGCGGCAGCCCTTTCCTCGAGCGATAGCCATGAAACTTTGGGGATAGCCCATCGCCAAGACGGATGACGAAAGTCGTGCCCTTGCTCTCTCCAGCGGACTGGGCAGGACCGAACTTGTATTTGAGGATAATGACGTTGTTGATTTGCTGAGAATCGCAATTGAACGCGAGGGTGGTCAATCCGCCTTTGCTAGGCACCACGGCATTAATCGCAGTCAATTAAACACGATTTTGACCGGCAGGAGAGTTGTGGGCGCCGCGATTGCGGAGCTTGTTGGGCTTCGCAGGGCGTACGTCGTCAAGTGATCGCACTGCCAGTTTCGGTGTTGCGAAAATATCACTAGTCGGCGGAAATTGCTTTTTCATACCGAAAAGCTGCATTGCGCTCATATTTTTCGCCGGCATGACCCGCTATTAATCGACGTTAGAGAAAAAAGGGGATTGGACCAATGAAAAAGCTGTTGCTCGCAGCAGTAGCGTTGGCGGCGTTGGCGGCTGGACCCGCGGTAGCAGCCGATCTGGGGCGCAAAGCCCCTGCCTACATCCCGCCTCCGGCTCCGCCTCCGCCGACCTTTACCGGCTGCTATGTTAATGGCGGCGCCGGTTACGGCCTGTGGAACATCGATCATTCCTTCCAAGACACAAGTGGTGCACTCAACACGGTCGAAACCACTTCGGGTGGTCGCGGCTGGTTGGGCAGATTCGGCGGCGGTTGCGACTATCAGTTCGGCGGCGGCACCGGCTTCTGGAGCAATTGGGTCGTCGGCGCGTTCGCCGATTACGACACGATGGACCTGCATAAGAATTTTGAGAGTTCGATCGGCGGCTTCGCTGGCGAAGAGAAAGAAAAGGACGCCTGGGCTGTCGGCGGACGGATTGGCTATCTGGTCACTCCGAATGTCTTCACGTACTGGAATGGCGGCTACACTGAAACCCGCTTTGATGGGATCAACCTTTCCGACCCCGTTTCTGACATTGGGTTCGCCTCGATCGGCTCGCATACCTATCACGGCTGGTTCGTTGGCGGCGGATACGAGATCGGGCTGTCGGGATTCTTTGGTTGGCAGCTGCCGTCTGGTCTCTTCTGGCGCACCGAATACCGATACTCGAGCTTCAACAGCGCCGACCTGCCAGTCCTGGATACATCAGGTGTGCAGATAGGCAACGAACACATGAGGCCTTTCGTCCAGACGATCACCACCTCGCTGGTCTATAAATTCAACTGGTGGGGACACTAGTCTGACTGCAGAATTCGCTTTGTAACCCCGGCGGGCTCAATCCCGCCGGGGTTTTTCATTTCGCGATCCGCATCACTGCAGCGAAAACCGGATCGGCACGGTCAGATCGAGTTTGGCCTGCGGCATGCTCGCTGGAAATGGCGGCAGCGGTTGCGCCCGCTCGATCATTGACATCACTTCGTTGTCGAGCTCGCGATGCCCGGAGCTGCGCGCGATCTCGCGGTTGAGAACGTGCCCACTGCGATCGACCGTGAAGCTCAATTGCACCACGCCCTCTTCGCCGCGCGATTGCGCGTCGCCGGGATAACGCTTGTACTGCTGCAGGTGCCGCACCAGCGCGGTCTGCCATGACGGTTCGACGCGCAGCGCGCCGCCTTTGACTCGCGCCGGAACGGCCGGCGTCGGGGGCTTCGGCTGTTCGATTGGCTGCGGCGGCGGCTCGTCTGGCGGCGCTACGACCGCCTGCGACGGCTCGGGAGGCGGTGGCGGCTCTTCGACCTGCTTCGGCTGCTCCTCCGGCACCGGCGCTATTTCAGGCTGATCGATGGTGTCGTCGGAAGGGGCGAGATCAATCGCGAGCGGCGCGTTCGCGTCGCCGATTTCGTCAGGCTGATGGATAAAGACATAACCGGCAACGGCACCGGCATGGATGGCGAACACGATCGCAGCCGCAATCGCCCAGCGCCGCAGATCGCGCGGGTCATCGTCCTCGAACCATGGGAGCGCCAGCGCGGTCATCTTCCCTCGCGGAGCTCCATTCCGACCAAAGCGACTTTGAGATAGCCGGCCCGGCGCAGATCGTTCATCAGTCCCATGACCTCGCCGTAGGGCACGGCGCGATCGCCGCGCAGGAAGATGCGCTCATCCTTGTCGCCACTGGTGGCGGTGGCGAGCACGTCGGGGAGCGAGTCGCGCGACACCGGGTTGTCGCCAAGCGCAAGGCTGCCGTCGGCTTTGAGCGTGAGATAGACCGGTTTCGGCGGCCGCTGCTGCGGCGGCGCGGTCGAAGAGGG
>JBAQBC010000304.1:0-1983 GCA_049286035.1 Xanthobacteraceae bacterium | reverse complement strand
GCGCATGCCACGCGGCGCATCGAAGCCGATTACGAAGTGCCGTTTCTCGCGCACGCCACCATGGAGCCGCAAAACTGCGTCGCGCATGTGCGCGCCGACGGCGTCGAGATCTGGGTGCCGACCCAGGATCCGGCGACCGCGCTCGCCACCGCCGCGCTCGCCGCCGATGTGCCGCACGCGAAAGTCACCGTCCACCGCACCATGCTCGGCGGCGGGTTCGGCCGCCGCGCCCCGATCCAGGAATATGTCCGCCAGGCCGTGACCATCGCCAAAGAATTTGACGCGCCGCTCAAACTTATTTGGTCGCGCGAACAGGACATCGCTCACGATCGCTATCGGCCGTTCGGAATGGCGCGGCTCACCGCCAGCCTCGACGCCGACGGCATGCCGCTTGCATGCACGATCCGCCTCGCCGGACCGTCCTTTGTCGCTTCGCTGTTGCCGGGATTCGGCACCAATATCGTCGATCGGACTTTTGTCTCCGGCCTCGCCGACGAGATGCCCTACGCGTTTCCGAATTACCGGCTGGATTACGTCGTGCGGCCGACGCCGGTGCCGCTCGGAGTCTGGCGCGCCATCAACTATACCCAGAATGCATTCTATAAAGAATGCTTCATGGATGAGATGGCGCATGCCGCCGGCATCGATCCCTATCAGTACCGGCGCAAGCTTCTGACCAACAGCCCGCGCAATCTCGCGGTGCTCGATGCCGCGGCCAGGCACGCGGGTTGGAATGCGCCGCCGGCGGCCGGCGTGTTCCGCGGTATTGCGCTCAACGAAGCCTGCGGCAGCTATTGCGCGCAGGTGGTCGAAGCCTCGGTGAAGAATGGCGAGGTGCGGGTGCACCGGGTGGTGGCGGCGATCGACCCCGGCCACGTCGTCAATCCGCTCTCGATCGAAATGCAGGTGCAAGGCGCGATCGTCTACGCGCTGACCGCGGCGCTCTACGGCGAAATCACCATCAAGGACGGCGCCGCCGAGCAAACGAATTTCGACACTTACGAAATGCTGCGGCTCGCGGACGCGCCAAAGGTCGAGACCGTCATCGTGCCGAGCGGCGGTTTTTGGGGCGGCGTCGGCGAACCGCCGGTACCGCCGCTCGCTCCGGCTTTGTGCAACGCGATCTTTGCCGCCACCGGCAAGCGGGTGCGATCGCTGCCGTTGAAGAATCACGATCTGTGACGAAACAAATCTGTGTCATGCGATCTAGAGCATGATCCCGAAAAGTGGACACCGGTTTTCGGAAAAGATCATGCTCAAACAACACGCTAAAGCGAAATACCGAATCAACCGAAAATCATTGCGCTTTAGCGCTGCGCGGCGTTTCGCGATTGTCACCCTGCTGATGCCGTTGATCGCGACCGTGGCGGGTGCCGACGAAAATCCCGGCGACTGCCTCGGCATCGGCTTTGAGGTGACGCGTCCGGTCACGATCGCGAAAATCATTGCCGACCGGCCGCAAGTGCATTTCGTCAAGAACGCATCCGACGCCGCCGCGTGTCCGGCGGAGCGCGAGGACTGCGCGCAGCCGAGTTATCTCATACCGGGCGATTTTCTGTTGGTCGGCAAAACCCGCGGCGCCTATAGCTGCGTGTCATACCAATCCGCGGCCGATCCCACGCAGCGCTGGACCGTCGGCTGGCTGCCGTCGGTGAGCCTCACCCCGGTGCAGCCGGCGCGCGCGAGCGAGACGGGTGACTGGATCGGCCGCTGGATTCATGCCGGTGGCGCCATCACGATCAGCAGAGGCCGGCGCGGCGCGTTGCGCATTCGCGGCGAGCATGTCTATCCGGCTGCGCAGAACGTGCATTCCGGCGTCCTCCGCGCCGAGGCCAAGCCGGCGCAGGGGCTTTTGCGATTTGCCGACGACGGCAGCGCGTCTTTCGACCAGGCAAGCGCCGAGGCTGGGACCTGCCTGGTGCGCATGCAGCGGATCGCCGAGCTCTTAGTGGTCGAAGACGACGGGCACTGCGGCGGATCGTT
>JBAQBC010000303.1:0-3037 GCA_049286035.1 Xanthobacteraceae bacterium | reverse complement strand
ATATGGAACGCTGGCGGTGGCTGCCCCACGATCTGGGCAAGACCTATGTCATCGTCAATCTCCCCGATTTCACTCTGCGTGTGATACGGCAGGGCAAGCAGGTCTGGATGACAAGAATTGTGGTTGGCAAGCCGGTAACACCGACGCCAATCATGAGCGCGCAGATGAAGTCCATCACCATTAATCCGACTTGGAATGTGCCGGACTCCATTGCTGCCAACGAATATCTGCCGTTGCTGCAACAGGATCCGACAATATTGCAGCGGATGGGGTTGCGGATGAGCTATAATCCGGACGGCACAATTCACCTTTCTCAGCCGCCGGGTGAACAGAACGCACTCGGGCAGCTCCGTTTCAACTTTCCCAACAAGTTTTTGGTCTACCAGCACGACTCAAATCAGAAATATCTGTTCGCCAATGAGAGGCGCGCTGAAAGCCACGGCTGCATGCGGGTACAGGATCCCGTCAAATATGCGGAAGTGCTGCTGTCGATAGTGCGGCCAGGCGAGGGCTACAGCCAGGACCGCATCCATAGAATGTTTGGCGATAACGAAATCGATATCCCGTTTCCAAGTTTCATCCCCGTCCACCTGACCTACCAGACCGCTTTCCTAGATGACCGAGGCAACCTGGAATTCCGCGAGGATATTTATGGGCGCGATCAAGCGCTGCTTGCCATTCTGAGAGGGGGCGAACGCAAAGTTGCAGATATTCCCATTCAACGTCATGACAGCCCGATACGTCGGCAGCTGCTGGCAATACCTGATAATCGGTGGAACGGTTGGGGAGGTACACGTTTGTTTGGTGGCCCATCGGCTCCAAGTGCGCCGGTGCCGCGCCGGCCCGCGGGCCAATCCAGGGCTTACTATCAGTAATACGAATGACGGAAAGAACACGCGCCGCCGCGCGCGGTTACTCACCAGGCGCTATTGGGCTGGCCAAATTCGTGAAGAGCGCAACCACACGACGCCGTCAGCGTCGATCCCGGTGAGTTCAACATTATCAAAAAACAAGCTCAACCTAACTGGCACGAGGATCAACATTGCGGCAATCGAGCATCGGCTTATTCTTCGACAGGCCAGGGCGGCGGGAAGCAGCCTACCGTCATGGTTGCTGCCTCATGCAGAACAAAATAAACGATTTAAATCTTTTGTACGACTGACACGGAATGTGCCGATGATGAGCCCCACGCAACTTCCCGCGGATAGCCAGATTACCGACAGGTGGTCGCGTAGGAGGCCAGCCTCGCGACGGTTCCGCCGGTATCTGGTCGCGATTTGTGTTGGTGTCGCTGGTACCTTGGCTTGGCAATCTTACGGCGAGGCAACCAAGCAGATAATCGCAAAAGGGGCCCCGGAACTTGGCTGGTCACCAGAGGCCAAGCAAATGATCGCGACTTCGATCCAGTGGCTTGGCTGGACGAAACCACCGGCCGGTCCCGAAAACATCGCTCCGGAGACTGTCGCGAATATTTCGAAACAACCCGCCACTCCTTCTCTCCAGCAAGTACAAGAGATAAACGCGGATATAGCCGCGCTGCGACAAACCCTCGAGCGGGAACTTGCCCACATGCGAGAAGCCGTCATGCAGCTCGCCGCCAGCCAAGCGCTGATCGGGCGCGAGGTCGCGGACCTGCAGGCGACCGATCAGGAAATCCTTAAGACGAACGCGGCGCCTCCGCCGCAGCCCCCCGCAGCCGCCGCGCGCAAGCCCATTCCGGTGCCGCCGGTGCCGGCGGCGAGCGAGAGGGCAGATGAATCGACCGGGGGCGAAACGGATCAACCGGTTACGGACCCGGCGGCAGCGGGGATGCCGACGCCAACGCCACCGGCGACGACTCCGAATGCAGACCAGCCGATTGAGAAGTCTTCTCCGGCTTTCCTCGCTACACCAGCCGCGGCGGCAACTCCCAATACGGTCATGGAGTCTCCTCCGGCCGCCGTGGCGACACCAGCCGCGGCAAGTCCCAATCCAGACCACCCGGTGGTGGAATCTTCTCCAGCATTCGTGGCTACACCAGTATCCACACCAGCACCCAATTCAGAGCAGCCGGTCGTAGAGCCCTCTCCGGCCGTCGCGGCACCAGTACCGAAAGAGAATCCGGGCGCACCGACCACACAGCCCGAAGTTCCGGCTGCAGCGGCGTTGCGGCCTGAAGATTCGCAATCGCCTGCCGCGTCTGACAATCAATTCGGACCGAGCACCACAGCGATACCAGCCGCTGCACCAAGCCAGAACCCGGCGGCCGATGCCAGCGCTGCGATCGATCCCGATGCGCCAATCGTCGAACAATTGCACGATCTTCCTAACGGCAAATTCGATCGCATCACCGGCAACACAAAACAACGGGCAGGCATCGACGCATTTTATTCCGGCCGCAATTACGTGCCGCTGTGGATCACCGACGGCAAGGCCAATGCGCGTGCCAAAGCGGCGATCGCCTACCTCGGCCGGGTGTCGGCCGACGGTCTTGATCCTGCCGATTACCCAGTGCCGAATCTTGTTTCACTGACCGATCCTACCGCGCTTGCGGAAGCCGAGATTAGGCTCACGGCATCGGTCGTCACTTACGCGCATCATGCCCAAATCGGCCGCTTACACTGGTCTCGCGTAAGTGGCGACATTTTTTATGACCGCAGCGCACCCGATCCAGGCGAGGTTCTCACCACGCTTATGGAAGCCACGGATGTCGGTGCGGCGCTTGACGCTTACGAGCCACACTCTGACGGCTACCTCGCGCTCAAAACCAAACTGGCAGAACTTCGTGGCAGCCACCTCGATACCAACAAGACTCGAATACCCAAGCTTAACGGCCGCCAGTCCGATCCGCGCATCGACATTATTATGGCCAATATGGAACGCTGGCGGTGGCTGCCGCACGATCTGGGCAAGACCTATGTCATCGTCAATCTCCCCGATTTCACTCTGCGTGTGATACGGCAGGGCAAGCCGGTCTGGATGACAAGAATTGTGGTTGGCAAGCCGGTAACACCGACGCCAATCATGAGCGCGCAGATGAAGTCCATCACCATTAATC
>JBAQBC010000302.1:0-4844 GCA_049286035.1 Xanthobacteraceae bacterium | reverse complement strand
CTTAATGCCTGCGAACTTGATCACCTTTGCCCATTTTTCGGTTTCATCCGCAATCAGCTTGCTGAACTCAGCCGGTCCCATAACCATCGGGTCGGCGCCCAAGGCCGCGAGCCGAGCCTTAAGGGCAGGATTGGCTAAAGCTGCATTGGTCTCGTTGCTGAGCCTCTCGACAATAGCGGCCGGCGTGGTGTTGGGCGCACAGAGTCCCCACCAGGCGCTTGTCTCGTAGCCCGGTACGAATTCACCTATGGCTGGGATTTCCGGCAAGGCAGCCGAACGCGTGGAGGTCGTTACCCCAATCGCTCGTAATTTACCGCCCCGAATGTATTCGATTGTCTCGGGCGTGGACGCAAACTGAACTTGGACCTGTCCAGAAATCAAATCAACGAGCGCCGGCGCCGCGCCCCGATAAGGCACATGAATCATTTTGATCCCGGTCATCATGTTGAACAGTTCCCCGGACAAATGGGCTCCTGTTCCGTTGCCTGACGACGCCATGTTGATCTTTGCCGGGTTGGCCTTTGCGTAGGCGATGAATTCCGGCACGGTGTTGACCGGAACCGATCGATTGACCTCCATGACGTAGGCGGTCCGAATGAGGCCGGCGATCGGCGCAATGTCGCGACGGAAATCGAAATTAAGGTTTTGGTAGAGTGTCGCGTTGATCGCAGCCGTTACGCTCGCGACAAGAAGCGTGTAGCCATCCGGCGCCGCCTTCACTACCACCTCGGTGCCGACATTCGTACCAGCGCCCGGCCGGTTTTCGATAACGATTGGTTGGCCGAGCCGCTCAGACAACCATTGACCTACCAAACGTGCGACGATGTCAGTCGTGCCGCCAGGTGTAAACGGCACAATCAAGTGGATCGGGCGCGTCGGATAAACTTGTGCTCTCGCCATCTGCGAGATGCCCGAAAGCACGGCGGTACCCGCGACCACTCCTAGAAATTTGCGACGGGGAAGCGTCATGGCGACGCCCCGCGAGCTTGAGCTCCTTCCCAAGGCACACCATCAATCATATCGAACACCGGTCAGAATGTCTGCTGTTGGCACAAAGTGGACATCCCAGTCGCGCTCTGCGATTTCCGCTTTTGACCCAAAGCGGACAACAGCCAGCTGTTTTTCCCGACTTTCACGGCAAGGCCGCAACCACCATAACTTCAACGAGCATCCCAGGTCGCCAAAAGTCCGTGGTGAGGCAAGCCCGCACCGGAGGATTTGCTGGATCGACCCATTCATTCCAAACAGAATTGTGATCTTCGAACAGACGCGTGTCAGCGATCCAGACCTGGGCGCTTAGTAGCTTTGATTTGTCGGTCCCCGCGAGGTTGAGAAGCTCATCGACGCGTCGCAGCACTTGAGCAGTTTGGGCTTTGATATCGCCGACAATTGGGTTGGGGGTGATGCCGGCGAAATAGGCGACGTTGCCGTGAACGACTGCCTGGCTAATGATCGGCTGACCGCGATTCTCGTCTGATATCTGTCTAATTTCGTGGCGTATGATCGACATGATATTCTCTTTGTGTGGATTGAGTGCCTCGAAGTCGTTTTTTGGAGCCGTTTACGCAAATGGAAGCATGACAATCGAGCCCGTTGTCTTGCGTCCGCCGATGAACTTGTGCGCGGCTGCAGCCTCTCGAAGCGGAAAGGTTTTTACAACGTTGCTCGCTACGATTCCTCGTGCGACGGCATCGAACAGGGATTTTGCTGCGGCGTCGATTTCGCTTCGGTTCGATATGTAATGCGAGAGCGCAGGACGAGTGATAATGAGTGACCCACGAGCGCCCAAATCTTTGACGATGTCGATCGGATCAGGAACGCCTGACGCCTGGCCGTAAGCTGCGCACATACCGACTCGCCGCAGGCAGTCGAGCGACCTTTGCAGCGTGTCCTTACCGATTGACTCATAGACAACGTCTACGCCTTTTCCGTCCGTAATCTTACGGGTGACCGCTACGAAGTCTTCGGTCGTGTAATTGATAACGTGATGACAACCGAGATTTCGGGCGATCTCGGCCTTCTCGTCGGTACTAACAGTACCGATCACAGTGGCTCCGAGATGTCGCGCCCAAGGACGAAGGATATGGCCCATGCCGCCGGCAGCTGCATGGATCAGGACATAATCTCCCGGCTGCACCTTGTGCGTTCGATGCAAGAGATACTGTGCGGTCATCCCCTTCAGGATTAGTCCTGCCAGTTGAACGTCATCCAACGGCAAGCCCTTTGGAACCTTGATCAACTTGTCAGCCGGGTAAAGGCGCTCCTGACTATAGGAGCCGAGTGGGGGAAGGCAGGTGCAAACTCGTTCGCCGACGGAAAACCCGGTGACGCCAGGACCCAACTCCTCGATCTCGCCAACTCCTTCGAAACCGAGGACAACCGGCGGATCGCCGACGATCATCGGGTGCGGGATACCTGCACGATGGTACGTATCAGCAAAATTCACGCCGACCGCCGTGCTGCGAAGACGTACCTGGCCACGCTCGGAAGCCCCGACCTCAATCTCCTCCCACACGAAGTTTTCGGGTGCGCCTTTTTTATGGATCACCGCCGCCATCGCCACGATGCGTTCCTCCGGTTGTTAAACGTCGTCGACGTCTACCTGCGAGGTTCGCACATGTCCCGCGCGAACAGTTCGGCCCGTGCCAAACTGTTTTCCATTGATATGCTTCCGGTATCAGCGATAGGGTTTGACGATGGTCGCGGCGGCAAATCTGGTGGAGGTGGCCGCTCTCGTGGGTGACACTGCGCGAGCGACGATGCTTAATGCCCTTATGGGCGGCCAGTCGCTGACGGCCACTGAGCTTGCTTACTGCGCCAATGTCTCTCGCGCGACGGCGAGCGGACACCTGAGCAAGTTGGTTGCCGCGCGGCTCTTAACTGTCACTCGCCAGCGCCGCTTTAGCTATTATCGGATCGCGTCCCCGCTGGTCGCGACAATGTTGGAGAGCATCAAGGTTGTCGCCGCCGTAGAGGTGCCACCGCGCCGTCAGCCGCGGTCAGCAAACGAAGATGCACTCTGTTTTGCCCGAAGTTGCTACGATCACCTGACTGGCCGGGTGGGAGTCGCGGTGACCGATGCACTTGTTGCTATGGGGCACATCGTTCTCACCGATGAGGGCGGTGAGGTCACGTCTTCGGGCGAGCGTTTCCTTTCTGCGTTCGGCGCTGATCTGAGGCCGCGGACCCGGCGGATATTCTGCCAGCCTTGTCTCGACTGGAGCGAGCGTCGATATCACATCAAGGGGCTCGTCGGGGCTCGGATCTTGGATCGTCTATTGGAGCTCGGATGGTTCAAACGCGTTTCGAACAGTCGCGCACTCCAACTAACATCGTCTGGAAGGGCGGGATTGTCCGAGATCTTCCAGATCGAGATCAATAACGAGGGTGTCCCAACCGGTCGATTATGCGACCCACGACGGCTTACAGCTTAGGCTGAGCGAAGCGTCATCTCGCGCAAATGCTGCAGGTCACCGTTTGGCAGGTCTGTGGCCAACTTCATGGTGGTCTGACGGCGAGAAAGGTCGCTGTTTTCTTGCACTGCGAATGTCCGCTTTTGGCCCTTAGCTGCCGCGCCGGCCGCCGACAGCCGCGGCAGCTTTCGGGGGTAAAGCGGACACGCCACTTTGACCGCGTCGCGGCAGCTAATGACCCAAAGCGGACACTGTCGGCAAAAATCCTACTGCGGCTTAACCACCACCATTCTCGAATTGGATGATATTCGGCGCGGGTGGGTTTGGATATTTTTTGACTGTCTCACCGCAATGCCTGAGCGTACCGTGAAGCCGAGGGGGCGTTTGACAACACAGTGTGAATTTTAGGTGATTGAGGTATCCGCGGGTCGATTGCGGCAGGTTTGGTACAGGTATCTAATAATAGAGATTAGATCAGTATACGGGTATCTGCGGTATGGCTGGGGATCTACTAGCACAGGGCCAGCGCCTGCAATTTGCTATCGGTGATCTGAGTTGGCGATGGGCTGGACGCATCGGGCTCGCGGCAGCAGTCGGCGTGGCCTATTTCCTGGCGGCGAAGCTGAGCGTCGGGTTTGTTATCAAAGGCGTGGCCGTGTTCTGGCCTGCGGCTGGTATTTCCTCAGGTGTCCTGATCGTTTTTGGACCACGCGCGCGATGGCCTGTATTAGCTGGGGTGATAGTTGCGACTGTTGCGGCCCATCTCACCGTCAAGGACCCTCTCTGGGCGGGCGTCGCCTTGGGTCTATGTAACGCGGTAGAAACGCTGATTACAGCCGGATTGATCCAGCATTTCTTCGGTACCGGCTTCAACATCGTTCGGCTGCGTAACGTTATTGGCCTACTCGCCGCGGCAGCAGCCGGGGCCATTGTGTCAGGGATCGGGGGAGCAGTTACTTACCGGTTGTGGCACGGGCCATCGGCACCGATGCTCACAACTTGGCAGCACTGGTTCGCATCCGACGTAGTCGGCATCATTGCAGTTGCACCACTAGTGATTGGGCTCGCTGCCTTCGTGCAGCGGCCGTCGCCGCGGAGCGAAGTCATTGAAGGAACACTGGCGCTTGTAGCGCTTGCGGCGATGACTGGATTTATCATTTGGCTACCGCATGAGCCCTGGGAGACGGCGTTCCCAATCACTTGGTTGTTTCCAATTTTGTTGTGGCTTGCCGCCCGCTGTCGACCAGATTTCTCTGCGGTGGGAGCGTTCGTCGTTTCCATTACGATCGTCTGGACGACAATCTTGGGCATAGGTCATTTCGGTGACCCCAGTCTCCCAATCGCCGACCGTGTCATGAGAGCCCAAGCTGGCATTCTGGTTGTAGCATTTAGCGCATACTTCCTTGCCGCGCTATTTGCCGAGCGGAGGGA
>JBAQBC010000301.1:0-16690 GCA_049286035.1 Xanthobacteraceae bacterium | reverse complement strand
GACCATGGTCGTCGAAAACCGGCCTGGCGCCGGCGGCGCGGTCGGCACCGAGACGGTCGCGCGCGCCACGCCCGATGGCACGACGGTCCTTGTCGTCTCGACGCCGTTTCTGATCGATCCGCTGTTGCGAAAGTTGAACTACGACCCGCTGCACAGCTTCGCGCCGATCTGTAATTTGGTCAGTGCGCCGACGCTGATTGTCGTCAACAGCGCTTCGCCGTATCGCACGCTCGCCGAATTGCTCGACGATGCCCGCCGAAGGCCGGGGCAGATCACGATGGCGAGTATCGGTCCGGCCTCTAGCTTTCAGCTCGGCTTCGAAATGCTCAAGCGCGCGGCGAAGGCGGATATGATTTTCGTGCCCTATCCCGGCAACGGGCCGGCGCTCAATGCCGTCTTGGGCCAGCAGGTGACCTCGATGTTCGCGACGCTTCCGAACGTGTCGGAATATTTGAAAGTGGGAAAATTGCGCGCGCTCGCGGTCGGCAACCGCGCCCGCGCGCAGCCGCTGCCGGACGTTC
Organism: Xanthobacteraceae bacterium; assembly: GCA_049286035.1. Taxonomy (GTDB): domain Bacteria; phylum Pseudomonadota; class Alphaproteobacteria; order Rhizobiales; family Xanthobacteraceae; genus BOG-931. The sequence continues at coordinate 16,169 of JBAQBC010000301.1, read as the reverse complement.
CCACCGTCGTCGAGTCGGGCTACGGAGATTTCGACATCGACGCCTGGTTCGGCGCCTTTGCGCCGGCCACCACGCCAAAACCCGCGATCGACGAAGTCGAGCGCCTATTCATGGCGGCGCTGCAAGATCCGTCAGTTAAAGAAAGACTATCGGTTCAGGGTCTGTTTCCGACCGTGACATGCGGTAACGACTTCGCCGCTTATCTCATCAAGCAAAATGACGCCTACAGCCGCATTATTGCGGAAGCCAATATCAAGGCCGAGTAGATTGCGAGTTTTTGCGGTGAACGAAACGTTTCGCAAATCGCGGTATATTTAACAGTAATTAGGATAGAAAAGCCGCGAATTCACGTTCTTTTTAGCGTGTTATTTAAACTCGTCTTAGACCCTTGCCGCTAGGGTGACGCTGACGACGGGAACAGGGCCCGTCGCGAAAAAAGAAATTGTGTTGGGAAAGGCGTCACTATGAAAACCGTCGTCAAGGCGGTCGAGCCCGCCGTGCATGAGGCGCGCTTCGACCATATTCGCCCGAACTATCTCGAAGCGCTCACGCTGGTCGAGCGTCTGCATCGGCGTCTGCTTGACGTCATCAAGGACGAATTCGACCGTCGTGGCCGCGCCGACATCAATTCGGTTCAGGCGCTCTTGTTGTACAATATCGGCGACAAAGAGCTGACTGCCGGTGAGCTGCGCACGCGCGGTTACTATCTCGGCTCCAACGTCTCATACAATCTGAAGAAGCTCGTCGAGATGGGCTTTCTCGACCATCAGCGCTCACGCATCGATCGGCGTTCGGTCCGCATCAAATTGACCGACAAGGGCCGCGAGGTGCGCGATACGGTGGACTCGCTCTACGAAAAACACATGCACACCGTGGAGCAGGTCGGCGGCATCAATGCCGACGATTTCGGCACGCTGAACAAGGCGCTGCACCGCCTTGAGCGGTTCTGGACCGATCAGATTCTTTATCGCCTTTAATCGCTGGCGACCGTATTCGTAAAAAGGCCCCGGCCAAAGCCGGGGCCTTTTCGCGTGCGCGGTTTGCGCTGTTGGCGCTGGCGCCGTTATGATAGTGCCGCGAACCCGAAGTTCGCACGAGTTTACCGAGTACGCCGATGCGAACTTCGGGTTCAAAAGCGGCACTACGAGGATAGACTTGCTAGTGTTCTTATCGATTCCGAAGTTCGTACGAGCGCGCCGCAAATGCTGACGAACTTCGGAATCGGGACACTAGCGGCCGTTTTAAAGTGCTGGCCGAATTCGGCCGTATTGCTTGCGCAGATATCCGTTCATGACTCGACGCTCTAGCTCTGTGCATGCGCGCTGCGAACATTCGCGCCGCGCCGTGCTGCGGCGTTTCGCCGGGATGGCGACGCTTGCGCTCGGCGCCGGCACCGCTTTGGCCGACGATCGGCCGCTCGATGCACTCATCGGCGACGTCGATCACGGCGGCTTCGGACAAGGATTCGACCAGGCGTCGCGCACGGTGCACATGCCGAAAGCGACGATCCCGATGTTGTCGCCGGGGACGGCGGAAGCGACGCGCCGCGCGGTCGAGCTCTATGATGGCATCGTCGCCCGCGGCGGCTGGCCGGACGTGTCGAAAGTGCTCGAATTACGTCTCGGCACGAATCATTCGAGCGTGGGCGAGTTGCGGGCGCGGCTGACGATCTCAGGCGATCTCGACCCCAATGCGAGCGCGGTCGAGAACAATATCTACGATTCCTACCTCGAGGAGGCAGTACGCCGCTTCCAGGCGCGTCATGGCTTGACAGTCGATGGCATCGTGCATGAAGCGACTTTCGACGCCATGAGCGTTCCGGCGGCGACACGGCGCGATCAGCTCAAGGTGAATATCGAGCGGCTAAAGGCGCTGACCGGCAATCTCGGTCCGCGCTACGTGGTCTGCAACATTCCGGCCGCGCGCATCGAGGCGATCGAACACGATGTCGCGGTGTCGCGTCACACCGGCGTGGTCGGCAAGCCCGACCGGCCGTCGCCTGAGATCGACAGCAAGGTCATCGAAATCAACTTCAATCCCTATTGGACGGTGCCGGCTTCGATCGTGCGCAAGGACCTCATTCCGCGAATGCAGGATCAGCCCGATTATCTGACCAAGAACCATATTCGCATCCTCGATGCGGCGCATCGCGAGTTGGCCCCTTCGCAGATCAACTGGTATTCCGAGGATGCGACCAACTACACCTTCAAGCAGGATCCCGGCAGCCAGAATTCGCTGGGGTCAATTCGCATCAATTTTCCAAGCGCCTACGGCGTGTACATGCACGACACGCCGCTGAAGAACCTGTTCGGCGACGATTTTCGCTTCCATTCGTCGGGCTGCGTGCGGGTGCAGAACGTTCGCCAATTGGTTGCGTGGCTGCTTGCCGAAACCAAAGGCTGGTCGCCTAGCGACATCGATCGGGTAATCAAGTCCGGCGAGCAGAAAACCGCGCACCTTGCCAAGCCGGTCCCCTTGCATTGGGTCTATGTCACGGCATGGTCCGGAGCGGACGGGGTGGTGCAGTTCCGCGAAGACATTTATGGCCGGGACGGATTGGGCGCTCCGGCCATTCCAGCCACGACCAAGCTTTGACCCAAGCTTTTGATCCGGGCTTTGACCCTTGCCGGGTTGCGGCCGGCGACGTTTGATCCCTAAATATAGCGGCGTTATCCGCTGAAATATCGCAAGCTCTTGCGGGTTCGGCTGGAATCGCCACGCCGCCCGGTGTATCACCGGGCCGGAGGCTTGGCGGCGAAAACCGCGCCCATTTGGCCATTTCCAGTAGCGAAAGACGGCGCGGCAGCGCGGCAGCGAGGCGGCGACGGAAAGACGGAAACAGGCAAAGCCAAGAACTGAAGCGAAGAACGGACCATGCCAGCTAGTCACAAGATCACGGCGACCGACGAGGATTTCTTTTCCGCCACGCTTGCCGAAAGCGATCCGGAAATTGCCGAGGCGATAAAGCTCGAACTCGGCCGCCAGCGCGACGATATCGAACTGATCGCATCGGAGAATATCGTCAGCCGCGCCGTCCTTGAGGCGCAAGGCTCCGTGCTGACCAACAAATACGCCGAAGGCCTGCCGGGGAAGCGCTATTACGGCGGCTGCCAGTTCGTCGATATTGCCGAGCGGCTGGCGATCGAGCGCGCGACCCGGCTGTTCGGGTGCAGTTTCGCCAATGTGCAGCCGCATTCCGGCGCTTCCGCCAATGCCGAAGTCTTCATGGCGCTGATGCAGCCCGGCGACACGTTTATGGGGCTGAACCTCGCCGCCGGCGGCCATCTCACGCACGGCTCGCCGGTCAACCTTTCCGGCCGCTGGTTCAAAGTGGTGCCGTATGGCGTGCGCCGCGACGATCACCTCATCGACATGGACGAGGTCGAGAAACTCGCCAAAGAGCATCGCCCCAAAGTGATCGTCGCCGGCGGGTCGGCCTATCCGCGCATCATCGACTTTCGCCGTTTCCGCGAGATTGCCGACGAGGTCGGTGCTTATCTGGTGGTGGACATGGCGCATTTTGCCGGCTTGGTCGCCGGGGGCGTGCATCCGAGCCCGCTGCCTCACGCGCATGTGGTGACCACGACGACGCACAAGACACTGCGTGGGCCGCGCGGCGGTGCAATCCTCAGCAATGACGAGGAGCTTGCGAAGAAGCTCAATGCGGCCGTGTTCCCCGGAATGCAGGGCGGACCGCTCATGCATGTGATCGCAGCCAAGGCGGTCGCCTTCGGCGAAGCGTTGCGTCCCTCGTTTCGGCTTTACGCCAAGAACGTGGTTGAGAACGCCAAAGCGCTTGCCGAAACGTTGAAAGCTTGCGGCTTTGACATCGTTTCCGGCGGCACCGATACGCATCTCATGCTGGTCGACCTGCGCAAGAAGCGCTTGACCGGCAAGGCAGCGGAAGCGGCGCTGGGGCGCGCTCGCATCACCTGCAACAAGAACGGCATTCCATTCGATCCGGAAAAGCCCACGGTCACCTCGGGCGTCCGGCTCGGCACGCCGGCCAGCACGACGCGGGGCTTCGGCATCGCCGAATTCCGGCAAATCGGCGACATGATCGCCGAAGTGCTTGACGCGCTGGCGCGCAGCGGCCTTGAGCAAGACGTCCAAGCCGAGCAGCGGGTAGCCGAGCAGGTGGAACGTCTGGTCAGCCGATTCCCGATCTACGAGGGATAAGGGATGCGCTGTCCGAGTTGTGCAAGCCTCGACACCCAGGTGAAGGATTCGCGGCCGACCGAGGATTCGTCCGTCATCCGCCGCCGCCGGGTCTGCTTGAGCTGCAATTTCCGTTTCACGACTTTCGAGCGGGTGCAACTGCGCGAATTGATCGTGATCAAGCGTAATGGCCGCCGCGTGCCATTCGACCGCGATAAGCTGTTGCGCTCAGTGCAGATCGCGGTCCGCAAACGGCCGGTCGATCCGGAGCGCATCGATCAGATGGTGTCCAAGATCGTGCGCGAGCTTGAAAGCATCGGCGAGAGCGAGGTCTCCTCCGAAACAATTGGCGAGACGGTGATGGCGCATTTGCGCGATCTCGACGATGTCGCTTACGTGCGATTCGCCTCGGTATATCGGAATTTTCGCGAGGCGAAGGATTTCGAAGCCGCGCTCGCCGAGTTGTCGGGGGACGAGGCCGCCGAGTGAGCGCGTCCGGCAGCGTTGCGGCCTTCGACGTCGCCGACGACCGCCGGTTTATGGAGCTTGCACTGTCACTCGGCCGGCGCGGGCTTGGCAGAACGTGGCCGAATCCGGCCGTCGGCGCGGTGATCGTCAAGAACGGCGAAATCGTCGGGCGCGGCTGGACCCAGCCGGGAGGCAGACCGCACGCCGAGATCGAGGCGCTGCGGCGCGCCGGCGAGATGGCGCGCGGCGCCACGCTCTATGTGACACTCGAACCGTGCTCCCATCACGGCAAGTCGCCGCCCTGCGCCGACGCCGTAATCGCGTCTGGAATTGCGCGCGTGGTCTCGACCATGGACGATCCCAACCCGGAAGTCGCTGGCCGCGGCCATGCTCGCCTGCGCAGCGCGGGCATCGCCGTCGATGTCGGCATGGAAGCCACGACGGCCCGGCGCGATCACGCCGGGCATATTCGCCGTATGCGAGACGGCCGGCCGCGCGTCATGCTCAAGCTCGCTATCTCCGCAGATGGCAAGGCGGCCGGCGCCGGGGGAAAGCGCGTGGCGATCACAGGCGAAGCCGTTCGCAATCGGGTGCATCTGTTGCGCGCGCATAACGACGCCATCATGATCGGCATCGGCACCGCCTTGGCAGACGATCCGGTGCTCACCTGTCGCTTGCCCGGGATGGCCAATATGTCGCCAACCCGGGTGGTTCTCGATAGCAAGCTTCGTCTGTCGCCGGGCTCGCGTCTGGTACAGTCTGCCCGCGAGACGCCGCTCTGGGTCATTTGCGAGCAACATGCATCGGCGGCAGCCGAAGCGGTATTGCGCACCCACGGTGTCGAAGTGGTTCGGATAATGGAGAGAGACGGTCTCGCGATCATCCTAAGCGAACTAGGATCCCGCGGTATCACGCGCCTAATGGTCGAGGGTGGGCCAGCGCTAGCCATGAATCTAATCGGGCGCGACTTGGTCGACGAGGCGATATTGTTCCACTCACCGAAGGTAATAGGCGATGATGGCGTAGTGGCGCTCAATGCGCAGGCGCGCGAGACGCTTGAGCAGTGCCTGACGCGCATTTCGACTGAGCCGGTCGGGCCCGACCGCGAGGAGCATTACGAGCGCGAGGGTTTCGACGATGTTTAGCGGCATCGTCACCGGATTGGGCGAGATTCTCGAGGTCGACGAAAAATCGGACGGCCTGCGCCGACTTGTCGTCGCCTGCAACTACGATCCCGATTCGATCGCGGTCGGCGCGTCAATCGCCTGTTCCGGAATTTGCCTTACCGTCGTTGAGCGTGGCACCACAGGCAATCGGCCGTTCTTCGCCGTCGATGCAGCCGCGGAAACGCTGCGTTTGACCACCGCCGGACATTGGCGGCGCGGAACGCGCATCAATCTGGAGCGCTCGCTCCGGCTCGGCGACGAGATGGGGGGACACTTGGTCAGCGGTCACGTTGATGGGATCGCCGAACTCGTCACCCGTGACGATTTTCTCGACAGTGCCTCGTTCACGTTACGCGTACCAATCTCACTGTCGCGCTTTATCGCCGTCAAAGGCTCGGTTGCGCTCGATGGCATCGCGCTGACCGTGAACAAGGTCGAGGGCGACATGTTCTCGGTCTTGATCATTCCGCACACTCTGGACGTCACCACATTTGGCAAGCTCGATCCCGGCGCCCGCCTTAATCTCGAAGTCGACCAGCTGGCGCGTTATGTGGCGGGCTTACTGGAAACGCTGCCGCGCTGAGACGCGCTTGTGAGCGCCTTCCGGGCTTGGTACGACCACACGTGCTCGAACAAGCCGGAGCGCAGTCATGGCCGGAGCGCGGCGAAGCAAGCTTGCCAGGAACGGCGGCAAAGGTAGCAAGGGTACGCGCATACTCATCGTCGAAGCGCGTTTCTATGACGATATTGCCGATGCGCTGCTGGCGGGCGCGAGCAAAGTCCTCAAAGAGGCTGATGCCGAATTCGATTGTGTCACCGTGCCGGGCTCACTGGAAATCCCGGCCGCGATCGCGATTGCCGTGGACGCGGCGAGAGCACGTCGGCGTCCCTATGATGGCGTGGTCGCGCTTGGCTGCGTCATTCGCGGCGACACCATCCACTTCGATATTGTTTCGCATCAATCCGCCCGCGGATTGATGGATCTTGCGGTGGCGCGCCAACTGCCGATCGGCAACGGCATTATCACGGTGGACAACGAGACGCAGGCATGGGTGCGGGCCCGCCCGCAGGAGCAGGACAAAGGCGGCGATGCGGCGCGCGCTGCTCTCGCGATGGTCGGATTGAAACGGCGGGCCGGGAAATAGCGCCATGGTCGGCAACGATATATCCGGTAGCTCTGACCGCAGCGGCGCCGGCCGCAAGGCTAATCAGCGTGGCGTCGCCCGGCTTGCGGCCGTTCAGGCGCTCTATCAGATGGAGCTTGCCGGCACCGGCTTGAATGAGATTTTGGCTCAATTCGAAAATCATTGGCTCAGGGGCGATATGGAAGGCGTGCAATATCGTCCGGCGGAGGCAGCCTATTTCCGCGACATTGTCGGCGGCGTGGTGCGCGAGCAAAGTCATCTGGATCCCAAGATCGATGCGGCGCTGACCCGCGGCTGGCCGCTCAAGCGCATCGAAATGGTGCTTCGCGCGGTGCTGCGGGCCGGCGCCTACGAGCTCGCCTGCCGCAAGGATGTACCCGCACGGGTGGTTACTTCCGAATACGTCGACGTGGCCAGCGCCTTTGTCGACCAGGAAGAGACCGGGATGGTCAACGCGGTACTCGATCAATTGGCGCACCAACTCCGTGCGGCCGAATTCGGCGGCGGATAGGCGGAGGCAAGATATGCCTTCGAATCAAGATGAAATTCGCAACGGCCTCTCCGGCGAGGAGCGCCTTATTGAGCGCTACTTTCGCCCCTTGGCCACGGCTCCGAACGCGTTCGGTCTCGGCGATGATGCGGCCGCACTCACGCCGCCCGCCGGTTGCGATCTGGTTCTGACCACCGATGGAGTCATTGCCGGAGTGCATTTTCTTCCCGAAGATCCGCCGCAAAGCATCGCGCGCAAGGCGCTACGGATGAACCTCTCCGATCTTGCCGCGAAGGGCGCGACGCCGGCCGGATTTCTGTTGTCGATTGCGTTGCCGACAAACACACAGGAGTCGTGGATCGCGGCCTTCGCCGAAGGTCTTGGCCAAGACATCGGCCACTATGACTGCCCGTTACTCGGCGGCGATACCGATCACACGCCGGGACCGCTTTCGATTTCCATCACCGCGTTCGGCACGGTACCGCATGGTGGGATGGTGCGCCGCGCCACCGCCAAGCTTGGCGACATCATCGCTGTCACTGGCACTATAGGTGACGCCGCCCTTGGCGTTCTCTTGCATCGCGATGCGGTTTTAGCCAAGCGGTGGCGCTTATCGAGCGCGGCGAAGGACCATCTGGAAGAGCGCTATCTGCTTCCGCAGCCGCGTAATGCACTGGCTGACGCGCTTCGGGCGCATGCATCGGCGGCGATGGACGTGTCCGATGGCCTCGCCGGGGACCTGGCGAAGCTATGCCGGGCCTCCGGGCTCGCGGCGGAAGTTGATGTTGACGCCGTGCCGTTGTCCGATGCGGCGCGCGCGGTGCTTTCCGCCGATGCCAAGCTGATCGATCGCATTCTTACCGGCGGCGACGATTACGAGATCGTTTTGACGGTGCCTGCGGCCAAGTTCGGCGCTCTTCGCGCCGCCGCCGGCAACGCCGGTGTGCCGCTGGCCGAGATCGGTCAGGTTATGAGCGGGCAGGGGGTTCGTTTCCTGCGCGAAGGAAAAGTCCTCTCCTTCGCCCGGCCGTCATATAGTCACTTCTGAGCGACGAAGCAGCGCTACCGGTGATCCTGCCGTCCGCTATAATCGGTGGTGGATTCCCGGCTGGCACGTGTTTTCTGGCATCAACAAGGACAAACCCATGGCTCGCGTAACGCAGAGAGCAAAGCATGCGCGAAAAGGTCAGCGCGCCGCGCGAAAACTGGACGCGGTTAGCCGCGGTCGCGGATCGGTCGGCAAAAAGCCGCCACGTAGAAGCGGCAGCCCAACGGGAACTCGCGCCAAGAGTAAATCTCGCGCGCGCCAGCACACCTTTATTGCCTCGCACCATCGGGCCGACGCCTTCGAGCAAGGGCTGCGTCGCTATGCGCATTACCGGGATCTCGGAATTGCCGGAGCGACCGGAGGCCTGGTGCGGGCGCATGTGATCAAGATGATTCCGCCCTGCGATCCCGCGGAAGTTTCCAAACGCCACTTCCACGATGTCGAGTTTCAGATGGTCTATGTTCTCAAAGGCTGGATCAAAGGCGAATACGAAGGCGCCGGCGTGGTTACCATGCGCGAAGGGTCGTGCTGGTTGCAGCCGCCAAAGATCGAGCACTCTGTGCTCGACTATTCCGACGATTGCGAACTCCTCGAGATCATCATGCCCGCGGATTTCGCAACCGTCGAATTGGAATGATCGGATCGGCGTGGATCAGGTTGAGATTGGGTCGTTCTCATGACGTCGTCAGGCTCGTCGCAGGATCTCTCCATACTCGCCGAGCTTGAACGCAAAGTGTTGTGGCTCGCGACCTGGACGATCCACCACGCCAACCATGTACGCGACAGCGCTGATGGGCTGAAAGTCGGCGGTCATCAGGCCTCGTGCGCATCGCTCGCGACCATTATGACGGCGCTCTATTTCCATACCTTGCGGCCGCAGGATCGCGTCGCCGTGAAGCCGCACGCTTCGCCCAACTTCCACGCGATCCAATATCTGCTGGGTCGCCAAACTCGGGATAAGCTCGAGGCTTTTCGTGGCTTTAAAGGCGCGCAGTCCTATCCGTCACGCACCAAGGACACCGACGACGTCGACTTTTCCACCGGATCGGTCGGACTTGGCGTCGCCCAGACTCTCTTTTCGGCCCTGGCGCAAGATTATGTGCGCTCCCACGGCTGGGGTCTTGCGCGGCCGGAAGGCCGCATGATTGCGCTTCTCGGCGATGCCGAGCTCGATGAAGGCAACATCTTCGAGGCGATGCTCGAGGGCTGGAAACAAGGACTGCGCAATTGCTGGTGGATTGTCGATTACAACAGGCAAAGCTTGGATGCCGTGGTCCGCGAGGGATTGTGGGAGCGCTACCAAAACCTGTTCCGCAATTTCGGCTGGGACGTGGTGCTGCTCAAATACGGCGCGCTTCAAGAGGCGGCATTTGCCGAACCCGGCGGCGAAGTCTTGCGCCACTGGATCGATAATTGTCCGAACCAGCTCTATTCGGCGCTCGTGTTTCAAGGCGGAGCGGCGTGGCGCAAGCGGCTCAATGATGAAATCGGCGACCAGGGGCCGGTCAGCGCTCTGCTGGAGCGCCGCAGCGATGACGAGCTGGCGCGGTTGATGAACAATCTGGGCGGCCATGATCTTCCTTCGATCATCGCCGCTTTCGATGCAGTCGATCACGACCGGCCGGTTTGTTTCATTGCTTATACGATCAAAGGCTATGGCCTGCCGTTCGCCGGACACAAAGACAATCACGCCGGGTTGATGACACCGGCGCAAATGGAGACGTTTCGAAGGTCAATGAATATCCGTCCTGACGAGGAATGGTCGCGTTTCGAGGGTCTCGAACATTCCGCGGCAGAAATTCAGACCTTTCTCGATCGCGTCCCATTTGCCAGCGCCGGCAACCGCAACCTGCAGGCGGAGCGAATCACCGTACCGGAGAGCCTCGCGGTGACGATCCAACCGCGAACCTCGACGCAACTCGGCTTTGGCGCGCTGCTCAACGAGCTCGGTCGCGGCGACACACTTGTGGCGGCGCGCATGGTCACCGCTTCGCCCGATGTTACCGTGTCGACGAGTCTCGGCCCGTGGGTGAACCGCCGGGGCCTATTTGCCCGCGAGGCTTTGGCGGACACCTTCAAAAGCGAGCGCATCCCATCGACTTTCAATTGGGAATTCTCCCCGAAGGGCCAGCACATCGAACTCGGCATTGCGGAGATGAACTTGTTCTCCGCGCTGGCCGCGCTCGGTTTGTCGCATGTCATCAATGGCGAGCGGCTCTTGCCGATCGGCACATTGTACGATCCGTTCATCGCCCGCGGACTCGATGCCCTGAACTATGCTTGTTATCAGGACGCGCGTTTCATCCTGGTCGCCACGCCGTCCGGAATCACTTTGGCGCCTGAAGGCGGCGCGCACCAATCGATCGCGGAGCCGCTTATCGGCATGGCGCAGGACGGGCTTGCGGCCTTTGAGCCCGCCTTCGTCGATGAGCTGGCGGTGATTGTGGCCTTCGCGCTGGATTACATTCAGCGCGAGGGGGGCGCCGAGCCTTCCGAACGAAATTGGCTGCGCGACGAGACCGGCGGATCCGTCTACCTGCGGCTCTCCACCAGGCCGATCGAACAGATCAAGCGCGACGTGACGCCGGCACTGCGGCAATCCATTGTGGACGGCGCCTATTGGCTGCGAACACCGGGCCCCAACTGCCAACTTGTAGTGGCGTATACCGGCGCAGTCGCGCCCGAAGCGATTCAGGCTGTCGGGTTGATGGCGGAGGATCGACGCGATATCGGCTTACTCGCAATAACCTCGGCGGACCGCCTTAATGCCGGCTGGACCGCGGCGTGTCGGGCGCGCGAGCGCGGGCTCATCCACGCGCGTTCGCATATCGAAAGACTGTTTGCTGGCCTGCCGCGGCATTGCGGCATCGTTACGGTCCTGGACGGACACCCGGCGACGCTGGCTTGGCTCGGCGCCGTTAGTGGCCACCGCGTTCGCCCATTGGGTGTGGAGCACTTTGGTCAGACCGGTTCGATCGATGAGCTGTACCGGCATTATGGCATTGACGCCAATGCCATCATTGCCGCCGCGCAGGTGATCGCGCCGGGGCGTCCGATCCGCTACCTCGGAGCTGCATAAAAGCTTCGGAACGGCTATCACCCGCCGTTGCGCGGCGGTGGCAAGTTTGGCAATGTCCGCGCCGATAATCGGTCTATTGGCGTCCATACGCGTTTAGGTTTCCCCGCCAACTACTTGAATTGTGTACATCTCTGTTTTTGGTTGTTTACCCCTGTCCAGCCCCGTATATTGGACATGCGTTGGACACGCCCGTTTTGGCAATGCGCATGCCGATTTTGGCAGTGCACGTTCACAGGCAATGCCGTGTCCAACAGACAGTGTCCAACTATCGACGGGGGATATGGCAATGGCACGGTCAATACGCGACGCGAAGCTTGACAGCCGGGCCGGACGCGAACGGCTCAACGCTCGCGGCAAGCCCCATTTCCGCACGCTCGATCCGGGGCTGCACCTCGGCTACCGCAAGCTGAAAGGTGCCCCCGGACGGTGGGTGGTCCGGTACTACACCGGCGAGCAGGCCTACGAGACAGAGACCATCGCCACCGCCGACGATTCCAGTACGGCGAACGGCGTTGACGTTCTCGATTTCAGACAAGCCCAAGAGGAAGCCCGCAAACGGCGTGATACTCGGATGCGCACCGCCGCCGGCCTTGGTCCGTTCACCGTCGCCGACGCAGTGGCGCACTACATCGAGGCGCTGGCGGCCAAGGGCCGGAAAACTTGGGACACCGAATTTCGCGCCAACCGCATGATCGTGCCGAGTCTCGGTGCCGTCCCGGTCGCCGAGCTCACGACCGAGCAAATTCGCGCCTGGGTGACCAAGGTCGCCGCCACGCCGCCGCGGGTACGGAGCGCGAAGGATGCGGCGCAGCGCTATCGTCGCTTTATAGCGGACGATGATGAAGCAGTGCGGCGCCGTCGATCGACGGCCAACCGGTTGCTCGCCATTTTGCGGGCTGCGCTCACTCATGCTTGGCGCGAGGGCCGCGTGTCATCCGATCACGCCTGGCGCCGCGTCAAGCTGTTCGAAAACGTTGCCTCGGCGCGCATCCGCTACCTGACGATCGCGGAAGGCAAACGGTTGATCAACGCCTGTGGCGACATCGACTTCCGTAATCTTGTCCGCGCCGCATTAGAGACGGGTTGTCGCTATGGCGAGCTCGCCCGCCTCAAGGTGGGCGACTTCAATCCCGACAGCGGCACGGTCGCGATCCTAAAGTCGAAAACCGGCAAGGCGCGGCATGTCGTGCTGACTGACGAAGGCGCCGCATTCTTCGCCGAACTTTGCGCCGGGCGTCCCGGTTCGGAAGTGATGTTGCGCCGATCGAACGGCGAACCGTGGAGCCCGTCGAACCAGACCGTTCGCCTGAATGAGGCGTGCCGTCGTGCTGGAATTTCGCCGCCGATCAACTTTCATGCCCTGCGCCACACCTATGCCTCGCTCGCCGTCATGGCGGGCGCGCCGCTTCATGTGGTCGGTAAGAACCTTGGCCACGCCGACACCAGGATGGTTGAAAAGCACTATGGGCATATGGCGGACAGCTATGTCGCGGACACGATCCGCAGCACAGCGCCGCGGTTCGGCAAGCCTGATCGCAAGATTGCTTCGATATGACCGCGCCCCCAGACTGGGACGGCGCACGCCGGCGGCGCGACCCTCGCGAATTGCGACGCTTACTTAGCGCGCCAATCAGGGTCAACAAGATCCGGTCCCGCAAACGTCGAGAGAAAGTCAAAAGAGACGGAACCGCCATGCGTGAGCGCGCGCTCTTTGCGTTGTACTACATCCCCGAGGACTGGGAAGAATCGATCCGGTGGGAACGGCTGGCGCGTTATTTGGCCGGCGAGCTCTTTGCCGGCTGCCGCGTGATCGAGAAGCCACGCGGCGGCCCGAGCAGGAAATGGCGGCTAGACATCACTGAGCGCCGAGCGAGACTATTTCGGGAATTTGAAACATACCGAGCGAACTATCCTCGCATGTCCCGACAGCAAGCCGCGGGCGAGTTCATAAAGGAAAACAAAGACGGCTGCACAGCAGCCAAGCTGATAACGAGCAACGGATTCACAAGAGCCTATAAAAAAAGTGCCGGGACTGGCGCCTAGCTGTTCCGGCATTTCGCGCGTCGGCATGATTCGCCCGTGTTCAAATCAACATGGGGTGATCCAATCATGGACACGATCAATCCAAACGTGACCGGCAAAAAAGCCTTTTCGATTACGGAATTTTGCCAGCTTCACGGAATTAGCCGCGCGACCTACTACAACCTCAAAAAGATTGGGAAGGCCCCGAAGGAAATGGAGGTTCTTGGTCGCAAACTGATCTCTGATGAAAGCGGAGCCGCCTGGCGCCGGCAGATGGAAGCTGAGGCCGCCTAACCGAAACCCCCGCACGGGGGCGAGGGTTTGGGCAGGCGATAAGCGCAGCAGTTCGACAGCCGCTGACATATCCCGACGCTCTAACCGACGCAAGTCCCGTGCGGTCTCAACCAAGGAGACCGCAAATGCTCCAAAGAACATCAATTCGCGCCGAACTTTCTGGCTCGACTATTTGCTCAGCCGCTGGGCATGTCGCAATCAGCCAGACGCCGGTGCTGGCCTTATGTCGCGAATTGATCGCGGCCGGCCATGACCCGGATCAGCCCCTTGAGGTCTACCGCGGCGAGACGCTGGCGCTACGGGTCCGAAGCATTGGCGAAGCGGCAAAACTCAACCTTAACAGCAAAGGCACTGCCTTCATCAAATGCCGCCAGGCGGTACGTACAGCGACGACGCTCGCGGTGTCACCATGAGCGCGCCGTTTGCTCCGCCGCTTGCCGTCGAGCTTGCGCAGGTGATCGAATACATGCGGCCGCGCCTCGACCGTGCAAAACCGATTAACGAGCGGGTTCGCATCTTTTGGGCTGCAGTGGTGGGGGCCCGGGATCTTGGCGCAACTGACGTCGTTCACGATGAATTTCGGCAACTCGCAACCGACGTTGGCCTTGATACGGATCTTGGTCCGCACGCCGATGAAGCCATGAGACACCTAATTCGGTGGGGGCTGTTCGCACGTAATCCGTTTTAGATGTGACCATGATGGCGGCGTTCGAAAATTTTGAGAAGAAGTTCCACGAGGCGCTGGATAGGGTTTCACCTAGACCACGCCGTGAAGATGCCGCAGAGGCCGACCCGTACCACAGCGCCGAAAAAGGCTTGAACGATGAAGGTGTATCGCTCGCCGATTTTCGCGCCTACATGCCGCAGCACTCCTACATCTTCATGCCGTCACGAGAACTGTGGCCCGCCAGCAGCGTCAACGCTCGCTTACCGCCCGTCATCGGTCCCAACAGCAAGCCGATCTCGCCGGCCAGATGGCTCGACGCCAACGCCGCCGTCGAACAGATGACCTGGGCTCCCGGCAAGCCGCCGCTGATCAACGACAAGCTGATCTCGGACGGCGGCTGGATCGAGCGGCCCGGCTGCACAGTTTTCAACCTATACCGGCCAGCCCATATTGCGCCGAAAGCCGGCGACGTCGCGCCGTGGCTGAACCTCGTGCACAAGGTCTTTCCGAATGAAGCCGATCATATTGTTCTATGGCTGGCGCACCGCGTGCAGCGACCGCATGAGAAGATCAACCACGCGCTCGTGTTCGGCGGCAAGCCAGGCATCGGGAAAGACACGATCCTGGAGCCCATCAAACAAGCGATCGGGCCCTGGAACTTCGCCGAGGTGTCGCCGAAGCAGGTGCTCGGCCGTTTCAATGGTTTTCTGAGATCGGTCATTCTGCGCGTGAACGAAGCGCGCGATCTCGGCGAATTCGATCGCTACGCCTTCCATGATCACATGAAAGCCTACATTGCAGCGCCGCCGGATGTGGTGCGCGTCGACGAAAAAAACCTAAAGGAGCATTACATCCCTAACCTTGGCGGCGTGGTGATCACCAGCAACCACAAAACCAACGGCATCTACCTGCCGGCCGATGATCGGCGGCACATGGTGGCGTGGTCCAACCTGACCAAGGATGACTTTGCCGACGACTACTGGCGGGATCTGTATGGCTGGTACATTAACGGTGGCAACGAGCACGTCGCCGCCTATCTCGCCGCCGTCGGCCTATCCGGCTTCGACCCGAAGGCGCCGCCGCCGAAGACACAGGCCTTTTGGGAGATTGCCAACGCCAACCGCGCCCCCGAAGATACCGAGCTTGCCGACGTGCTCGACGATCTCGGCCTGCCGGACGTTGTCACGCTCGACCAGGTAGCGAGCCAAGCCACTTTGCTGCAGCCGGCCTTCGCCGAATGGCTGCGCGACCGCAAGAACCGGCGCGGCATTCCACATCGCCTTGAGGATTGCGGCTATGTGGCGGTATCCAATCCGAACGACACCGAGGGACGCTGGAAGATTGGCGGTACCCGGCACACGATCTACGGCAAGGCCAGCCTCACCATACGCGACCGCCTCGCCGCCGCCTTCAGGCTGACCGGCGCGCGGTAGATGCTTACGTCTTGCTGGCTGCGGTGTTTTCCGCAATGTCCGCTTTCGGGGGTAAAGATGGGGTAATCGGCCGGCGGCTTGTGGATAGCTAAAAGATTTTTGGGTGCTGCGCTTCAGGCTGATGGTGAAACGGGGTCACCGTTGTACGGGCCCCAAGCATCAGAAGGAGAAGCGCAGCATGGACTATTTTGCTGGACTG
>JBAQBC010000300.1:0-2436 GCA_049286035.1 Xanthobacteraceae bacterium | reverse complement strand
GCTTGCGCGCGCACGGCGGCGGTGGCGGTCGCGGCGGCGGGCGCGGTGGCGGACGTCGTTCCGATATAAGGTTGAAGCACGACGTCGTTCTCATCGGTTACCTGAACAATGGCCTTGGCCTCTACCGTTTCAGCTACAACGGCAGCAACACGCCATACGTTGGGGTGATCGCCCAGGAGGTCGCGCAAGTCGCGCCAGAGGCGGTGACGCGCGGCCGTGATGGCTATCTGCGGGTGTATTACGATAAGCTAGGCGTGAAATTTCAGCGCTACGATCAATGGCGCGCGTCGGGCGAACGCCACGTTGAGGATAGCGGTGGACCGTTCGGGCAATTTGTCAGACAATAAGCAGCTGAAATCATTGGCTTGGGCGAAGGAAAGCCTTCGATTGAATTGGGGGATCGATTCCGTGAACAACGACCAAAGTGAAGAGCACGATCAAGACGCGGCAATTTTGAATTTTGAGGTCGACGACGTCGCTATTGAACTCGCAGCGACCGGAGTCGGCACGATTCCTACCGCGTCCGTCAATATGATGCCGCCAAACTGCTGCGTTCAGCAGAAGCGTTGAAAGCTTATCGGCAAGCAAAAGTAGATTGCGGTCCTAGCTTTGACGGTTACGTTACGAAGCGGGCGCAGTCCGCCCATGCGCCAGGCTAGGAAGTTTTCTTTTTGTGCGCTCTCCGCGCCGGCGGCTGATACGTATTGTTCTGTACGCAGAACCCGCCAATTCCAGAGACGGTAGCCATACACTACGCGAAGCTGACGAAGCCGCAGTTCATCGCCCCTCCCAGGGCGCGACCACTATGTTGCGCGCACCAGGGATAATTTTGCGCCTGCGCCGGAGTGCCTAGCACTGTCGCCGCGCCGACAAGACCTAACAGCACAAATCTCATTTTGGCGTCGGATCTCACTTGGGTGTTACCAAATAATGCGGACCCCGGTTTGAAGGTTCCTTGATCTCGATCAAGCATCGCTCAACTGTGCGCGAACCCGTGTAGTGGCCGAAACGCAAGTCGCCACGTCAGCGTCGGGTGTGTTACCATCGAGTCGGGATCGGGCCGGATTTACTTTTCATATGCAGGCAGCGCGAATGCCGTGGTGGGCGTGGACATGGCCCGCATTGGCGTGGTTGGTCCTTTTGGCAACGTTTCCCGGTGGCGGCGGCGCCGTGCTTGCCGCAGCCGCAGGAATAGCGCTCATCACCACCGTTTTTGCTGCCGTCTACCATGCCGAAGTGGTCGCGCATCGGGTTGGTGAACCATTCGGCACCATCGTCTTGGCCGTTGCCGTAACCGTCATTGAGGTCGCGCTCATCGTCTCGGTCGTCATTGCAGCTCCGGCGGAAAAAGCGGATCTCGCGCGCGACACGGTTTTTGCCGCGGTCATGATCGTGTGTAACGGCATCGTCGGCGCATGCCTGCTGTGGGGCGCCGCTCGCCATCGCGAACAGGGATTTCAGCTCCAGGGGGCGAGCGCCGCATTGGCCGTGCTCGCCGCTCTCACGACTCTTACGCTCATTCTTCCCAACGTCGCGACGAGCGTCCCGGGTCCGGTATTCAGCACCTCGCAGCTCGCTTTCGCCGGCGTGGTGTCGCTGGTGCTCTACGGCGGCTTCATTTTTGTGCAGACGGTGCGGCACCGCGATTACTTCCTGCCGGTCGAACCCGATCGTGAAGGAGCGCACGCGCCGCCTCCGTCGAACAGGACCGCGCTCGTCAGCGCCGGCATCCTGCTCGCCGCCCTTGTCGCAGTTGTGGGTCTTGCCAAATCGCTAACGCCGGTTCTGGAAAGCGCGGTGCAAGTGCTCGACGTGCCCAAAGGCCTGGTGGGCACAGTCATTGCGGCACTGGTGTTGATGCCGGAAGGCTTGGCTGCACTCCAGGCCGCTCGCGCCAACCGATTGCAGACGAGCTTGAATCTTGCCTTGGGCTCGGCACTTGCGAGCATCGGGCTGACGATTCCGACGGTCGCCGTCGTTTCGATCGTTCTCCATCAGCCCATCACGCTTGGACTGGAACAAAAAGATCAGGTCTTGCTGGCGCTGACCCTTTTCATCAGTGTCATCACGCTGGGCACGGGCCGGACCACCGTGCTGCAGGGCGTCATACACCTTGCCATTTTCGCGGTGTTTTTGTTCTTTGCGGTTGTCCCCTAGCCTTAGCGCGTTTGAGCTTGTTGTGATTGATTTCGCCTTTGCGCTACGATGCAAACACAATCGAACCCGCGCCGACTGCGATACGTTACGGAGGAACGGATGAGCGAATTGAGCGCAGCCGACGCTTCTCGGTGGTACCAATCGCTCAACTCGACCCAATGGAAGGCGTTGATCGCGTCGAACCTGGGGTGGACGTTCGACGGTTTCGAGGTGTTCGCCCTCATTCTCACCATCGGCGCCGCGCTGCACGAACTTCTCGACTCCTCCGAGTATGGGCAC
>JBAQBC010000299.1:0-6893 GCA_049286035.1 Xanthobacteraceae bacterium | reverse complement strand
GTTCCGGTGGACCCGAGAGGCAGCCGTAGCAGCATGACAGCGCTCCGAAGAGAAGCGTGTGCTCGCGAGCGACCTCGAAACTGTTCTGGTGGATAGTCTGAAAGCGCTTGACCCAAACCGGCCGATTAGAGAAGCGGACATGATGCCGACGTACTCACTGATCATTTTGGACGTTTACGTCGAGCTTTTATTCCACCCCGCAAAACCCAACGGAAAGGAAACCGCATGAGCTCCAACGACACATATCTCGCTGTTTTCCTTGGCAGCAAAACCGGCCCAAAAATGATGGCATGGAACTCCCTTCCAGAAGCGGAACGGCGGGCAAAGGAGCGGGAAGGAATGGCCGCGTGGAAGACATGGGTCGAAAAGCACCATGGCGCGATCGTCGCTATGGGTGGACCGCTCGGTAAGACCAAGAAGATCACGCAACGCGGGATCGAAGACATAAGCAACGAGATGGGAGCCTTCACGGTCGTTCGAGCGGAATCAAACGAGGCTGCCGCGAAGCTTTTCGAAAACCACCCGCACTTCACAATCTTCCCGGGCGAATCCGTGGAGGTAATGCCGGTCCTGCCCATACCTGGTGCTTGATCGCGGCAGCGCACGAGCCTTCACTCGCCGCCAATGCCTCAGCGGATACGCGAGAAGATGCAATTCCTCGCGGGTCTCTTCCTGGTCTGCATGTGCGTTCTGATGCTGCAGATCGTGGAGACGCGCATTCTGTCGGTTATCACCTTCTATCATCTGGCGTTTTTCGCGATCAGCATGGCGATGTTCGGCATGACTGCCGGCTCGCTGATCGTCTACTTCAATCCAAAGTTTTTTGCGCCCGAACGGCTGTTCGCCAATCTCGTCTGGATCACGGCGGCGTTTGCCGTCGTTGTCGTATTGTCGACGACGATGCTGATCTCGACCGTGGTGATCGATCCGGCGAGGGGGTTTTTGCTGGCGGTGCTGTTGTGGGGCAAGGTGATTGCCGCACTTATTCCGCCCTATGTGTTTGCGGGGATGGCGATTTCCCTAGCGCTGACGCGTAGTCCCTGGCCGGTGGGACTCGTTTATGGCACCGATCTTGCTGGCGCCGCATTCGGCTGCCTCGGGGCGCTCGTACTGATGACCACGCTCGACGGTGTGTCTGCCATGCTGATGGTCGGCGCGATCGGCGGTGTAGCCGCATGCGCCTTCGCGCTTGCTGGCCGTGACCATGCCAAAAACACATTGCCGCTCTGGCTTGGCGTCCTGCAACGTCCCGGACTGCTCGCCGTCCTGTTCGCGCTCGTTGCGCTCGGCAACGGGGCACTCCAACCGAACGGTCTGCGTCTCACAGTGGCCAAGGGCCAGATCGAGGACGTCGGCAATTTCGACTATATCGGGTGGAATTCCTATTCCCGCATCGTGGCGGAAAAGACTTCGCGAGATTATCCGATGATGTGGGGCGGATCGTCAAAAGTGCAGTACGACAAGATCGACCAGCGCTACATGAACGTCGATGGCGATGCCGGCACTGCTATGTACCGCTTCGGCGGGCACATGGACGACGTCGCTTTCCTAAAGAACGACATCACCAATCTCGCGTACTACATCCGCAACCGTGGACGCTCCGCGGTGATCGGTGTTGGCGGCGGACGGGACCTGCTAGCCGCCTATGTGTTCGGTTTTCGCGACGTGACCGGCGTCGAGCTCAATTCGATCTTCGTCGATCTGCTCACACGCAGCTTCCGCGACTTCAATCATCTGGCGGACCTGCCCGGGGTAAAATTCGAAGTCGACGAAGCGCGCAGCTGGTTCGCCAGCGCCGGACGCAATCGCGGTTTCGACCTCCTGCAAATGAGCATGGTGGATACCTGGGCGGCGACCGGCGCGGGGGCGTTCTCGCTATCGGAGAACGGACTTTACACCGTGGAAGGCTGGCGCAAATTCCTCGGTAGCTTAGGGCCGAACGGTGTGTTTACAGTTTCGCGCTGGTACTCCCCGAAAGACGTGGACGAGACCGGGCGGTTGTTGAGCCTCGCCAAGGCCACTCTCCTTGATATCGGCGTGCCGGACCCGCGGCGGCATCTTGTGCTGGCAGCGTTCGACAATCTGTCCACCCTGATCGTGAGCCGCTCACCGTTCACACGTGATGACCTGGTGCGGCTGCACGACATCACCGCACAAATGGGTTTCTCGATGCTGGTCAGTCCAGACGCGCCGGAACCATCGGAGGTGCTGCAGCAGATCATGGATGCGCCCGACGTTGCAGCGCTTCAGGCGCTATCGGCCAAATTTCACCTCGACGTTTCGCCGCCGACGGACGACCGTCCATTCTTCTTTAACCAGCTGCGCATCACAGATCCGGCATCGATGCTACGCGCGATGCAGGCGGACTCGGGCGTCATCAAAGGTAATCTCGGAGCGACCATCGTGCTGCTCATCATCATTGCGCTGTCGTTCGTGCTGGTGGTGCTCACCATTGCGCTGCCGGCGCTGCCGTCAGTCAGGCACGTGTCGCGCCGGCTGATCGGCACGGGCACGGTCTATTTTTTGCTCATTGGTTTCGGATTCATGTTCGTCGAAATCGGCGTAATCCAGCGGCTGTCGCTTTTTCTCGGGCACCCCGTGTACGGTCTCGCGGTCGGCCTGTTCGCGATCATTCTCTCGACCGGCGTTGGCAGCCTCATCAGCGACCGTCTTCCGCTCAGCAGTCCACGCCGCATCATACTGTGGAGCGGGGCGCTCACATGTTATCTCGCGGCGCTGCCATTCTGGCTGCCGCTCTTCGTCGGCGTTTTCGAAGCGAGCCCAATCGTGATCCGCGCCGCAGCGGCGGTCCTGATGGTTGCGCCGCTCGGCCTGCTCATGGGATTCGGTTTTCCCACCGGCATGGCGCTTGTTAATGCGCTCGACACGCGGCCGACGCCCTGGTTCTGGGCGATCAATGGCGCAGCCGGCGTGCTCGCGGCAAGCATCGCGGTCGCCGTCAATATCGCCTTTTCGATCAGCACCAGCATCTGGCTCAGCGCCCTCTGCTACCTGCTCGTCGGCGCGGCGGGCTTCGCTCTGGTGAGGAAATCACCCGTCGCGTGCGGTGCCGTGGCGGCCGCGGCCTGAAGCACTTAGCAGACACCTCAGCCGTGCCTGCCAATGTCCGCTTTTGGGAGTAAAGCGGACATCGCGTTTTCGGAGCGCCATGTCCGCTTTTGGACACAAAGCGGACATTGGCCGTGATGCTTTTGCTGTATTGCAACGCAGCGTTCATTCCCTAGGCTATGGTCTTGGGCTGGAGGGGAAGGCGATGCGACGACGGGATTTCGTTACGCTGATCGGCGGCGCCATGGGATGGCCGTTAGCTGCGGGTGCGCAGCAGCAGGCGACGCCAGTGCTTGGATATCTTTCCGGCGGGTCACCCGACGCATATTCGCGCGTTACCGCGGCGTTTCTCCAAGGTCTTAAGGAAGCCGGCTATGTGGAGCGGCAGAACGTAGCGATCGAATACCGCTGGGCGGAGGATCACTACGATCGCTTACCTGTACTCGCGGCCGATCTGGTTCGTCGCCAAGTCGCGGTGATAGCGACGGTTGACACCGCTTCGTCCCTTGCGGCCAAGGCGGCAACGGCGCAGATTCCGATAGTGTTCTCGATGGGCGCTGACCCGGTAAAGATCGGGCTTGTAAACAACCTCGCGCGCCCAGGTGGCAACGTCACCGGGATGAGCCATCTGGTCAATGCACTTAGCTCGAAACGGCTGAGCTTGCTCCGCGAACTCGTGCCGACAGCAAGGACTTTTGGGCTCCTCGTTGACCCGACCAATCCAAATACGGAGTTTGAGACGGCAGATATGAAGGCAGCAGTGGACCTGCTCGGATACAAGTTGGTGGTCGGCAGCGCCAGCACCGCCAGCGAAGTCGATACGGCATTCACGAAGCTAGTTGAACAGCGGATTGACGCTCTCGCCGTCGCCGCCGATGCCTTTTTCATACGTGCTGGCCAGCAACTTGCCGCATTAGCACTCCATCACCGGGTACCCGCAATTTACGCATTTCGCGAGGACACCCTAGCCGGCGGTTTGATCAGCTACGGTGGCAGTTTTACCGAAGCGTACTATCAGGCAGGCATCTATACTGGGCGTGTCCTCAAAGGCGACAAGCCAGCTGACCTGCCTGTGCAGACACCTACCAAATTTGAGTTGGTCATCAATCTGAGGACCGCGAACGCGCTGGGCCTTAAAATTCCTCCAGGCGTACTCGCCATTGCCGACGAGGTAATTAATTAGGACCGCGCATTGCTGCACCTGCTCACGGCAGCTTATGGCCCGTAACCGACGTGCCGCGATGTCCGCTCTAAGTCTGTTGTCAGGGGGCAAAGCAGACGTGAGGCGGACATCGGATTTTGTCCGTTGATGACCCAATTGAGACATGCGCCCAGCCGCCTTACTCAACAGCTGCACGCTAGGTCAGCACAATGTTTGCGCTTATCTGTTGAAATTAGCCGCCGAGAGCGGCGAGGTAGTGAAGCGCCTTGATACCCGGAATAAAGAAATAGGCGCCGTCCTTTACGGTCGTGAAAGCGGGCAGGCCCTTTATCTTTCGTCAGATTGGGCGCTTCGGGATCGTAATATCGTAGGTGCCGTCTTGAGCGCCGATCATCGGATCGCGTTCATTGCCTAACTCATGGAAATTTGGGTCATTTGCCCAAACGTTCTGCGCGAATTCCAATTGGCGGACGAGACTTGCGCAAATCACGAACACCGCAATACCGCGATCGATACCATCCTCGGGCTCATCGGCAACTACACTGCCCGTATTATTAAGGGCGCAAAGCCTGCCGATCTGCCAGTGCTTCAGCCCACAAAATTCGAATTTGTGCTCAATCGCAAGGCGGCAAAGGCGCTCGACTTGACGATCCCGGCCGGCGTGCTGTCGATCATCGATGAAGTCATTGAATAAGTACCTTGTAATCTGCCTTCAGCAATACTCTTCGCGCTAATCAATGTCTGCTTTTGGCACAAAGCGGACATTACTCAGGTATCGGGTCGATACGATCAGGTGGCGCACGGTTGTAGAGCACAGCAACGAGCATATTGCCCGGTTCTGAAGTTGCGTCGGTACGACAGGCCCCGACCTCTCCCGTTACCCCACTGGTATATTCCGCCACGACTTCACCGAAGGTATTGCGCTGGACAGCGACCCTTTGTCCGGCTTCGACCTTGTCATTCAGCTTAACCAACAATTCAACAAACCCGCCGTTGGTCGCGAGTACGGCGTGAGCGCTGTTGCCGATAAAAATGCCTGTGTCCTTTCCGGTGCGGCCTATCGGTCCGGCGATGATCCCGTGGTACTTGAGGACATTCATCGTTCCTTCCACGAACAGAGGGATCATGCTGCGATCCAGAATGCGCGATGCGCCAATCTCGGGAGTAAACGCAGGGATCCCTGCATCGATGAAGGCGCCTGCCAAGATGCCGGGGTAAGCCGGGTTATCGAAGATCTGATCGATGGGAAACAGCTGCGCCATCGCGCGCACCTCTGGCAGGTCCATACGGGCCACATGGAATGCAGTCACGTCCATTCCAGTTGTCCCGGTATGGAAGTCCACGGCGTAGTCCGCATTCGGTCTGAGCAGCCTGTTGAACAGCAACCCAGCGTGCCGCGAAGGCGCAGTGGGGCCGTTCTCATTCCCAGGCCACTCGCGATTCATGTCAATAAGATCGATGCCTCGTCCTGAATTCGGCCATCTCCGCGCCATGCCTTCAATTGCCGGGCGTGATACATCCAAAACGGCCAATACCGCGCCCGACATTGCTGCCGGATCAAGCTGGTCCATGACGGTCTGTAACGTGCGCACTGGGCTGATCTCGTCGCCATGCACACCGCTGACCAGCGCGATGCGCTTCCCCGGTCTCGCGCCCTTGGCGACCATGACGGAAACGTACCAATGTTGCCCGGTGACCATCTGCACCCCTTGAAAATAGAAGAGGTGCTTCTTGCCGGGATCCAGATCGTCGGTGTTCAGCGCGCTGATGACCTTCTTTCCGTCAATCATGTCTCCGGTATAAACCGTTCCTCGTGACGCAGTATTTGTTTGGTCGGCACCTTGAGCACCAGAGTTAGCGGCGAGCGCAGCTGATGCGCCGACAGCCGCGACCATGAAATCGCGTCGATCAGGGCCTTCCCTCGATTCGTCCGACATGGCGAGGATCCTTTCATGTTGCTGTGCGGATCCGCCAATATTAGCCGCAAACATCCCAGTGTCGCTTGGGCTTGAACTATAAATTCGTAGGCACCAATCGCTCAGTCTCTCAAATAAGAAACCCCGGCGTGACGCCAGGGTTTTTCGTTGAGCGAACTGACGACGCCGATGTCCGCTTATGGCCCGAAGCGGACATTGCAGGTATCCGCCAGCGGCGGGCTGATGAGCAAAATTGCTCAGTTTTTCCACTGAGAATGGGCTTTGACTAGCGAAGGAACAGTCCTGACTTCGTTGGGGCTGTTCGCAATTGCGGTTCCATCGATCGTACTGGTCGGTTGCCGTCGGCGTGAGCGCAACTGCGAGACCTAATGGCCAAAGAAGTAAGTAAAGCCGCCATCACTCGCGATCCCATCCTTGTCGATCTTGCGTTGCAAGGCGGTGGCTCGCATGGGGCATTTACTTGGGGCGTGCTCGATCGTCTGCTCGAGGAGCCGTGGCTTGGAATCGATGGCATTTCCGGCACGTCGGCGGGGGCGATGAATGCCGCGGTGCTTGTCGATGGTCATGCCAAAGGCGGGGCCGCGGGTGCCCGGACAGCTCTGGAGAATTTCTGGCTCCGCGTCTCCGAGGCGGCTCGCTTCAGTCCTTTGCGGCGCGGCCCCCTCGATGTGATTCTCGGCCGCTGGACGCTGGACTCTTCGCCTATCTATGTCGCCATGGATCTC
>JBAQBC010000298.1:0-14135 GCA_049286035.1 Xanthobacteraceae bacterium | reverse complement strand
TGCTTCTCTTCGGAATCGGCACCAAGGCCCTTCCATCATGGGATTCGAAGACGAGGTGGAGCAATCTTTTGGTCGGCCTTGCCGTCAGACAAACGGCAGGTCCAGGCGGACATGCGAACTCACCTCAGCCGCGCTACGATCATCGAACTCATCGAACAGCTGCTGCCGACGCCGACCGTTCCACTGGCGATCGACGAAAGCGAGGCGGCGGATCAGTCGCAGAGCAAGGCGGTGCATTGATGCGCAAGCGCCGGCGCAAACATCGACCAGCTCTCGAAATCGGTAAATGCCCTCCCACCGTTTCCCCCCACCGTGGTCAGTCGAAGTAACGCCCAACTGTTTCATCGTGCGTGACGCCAACGGTCAGCAGCTGGTGGGCGGCCCTGACGGCCGCCCCTCACAGGTCCAGTTTACGATCTAACGGCTATCTTCGCGGCGCGGTCACATCGCACCGCTCCATGTCGGCCTCTTCGGCGGGAGTGAGCATGCGGTGGTGTAACACCTCCCGCATCCGCGCCAAGAACACGTCGCAAGCCTCGCCGGTCGCCGCACCGTGGCCACGATTTTTGTAGTCCCCGGTTAGGTAGACCACCAGCGTGACAGCGCCAAAGAACGCGAGCATTGCGAGGATCGTTTGAGTGAACTTTCGCTTGAACTCTGGGTCCACCCCGTGTTTTAGGAACAGCTGATAAAGCTTAATCGGTTTTTCGCCTTTCATTTCCGGTCTCCCATTGCTGAGTAAATCCGAAAAAAGAAAGGGCCACTTTGATTGCGGTATCAACGCGAAAACGAATGGATAGGCGTAAAACTTATCCGAACGTTGGACGATGCATTTATTGCGGGAGACAACCGCCGGAAGTTACGCTGCACCTTCAGCACATCATAGCAGAGAGTTTGGGCGGCACACTCGAACCGCCAGCCGCTAGTTGTGATCGGTGCGCTAAGGAAACTCACGCCTATGAGGGCCAGTGCGCCGGTCGTCTGTTCGCGCCCATTCGCGCTCAGCTGAATTTCCCATCGAAGCGAACATTGAAAAACAGGATCAAGAAATTCGCGATGACCTTTGACGGCGTACGCCGAAAAATCCATCAAGACGAATATCCCGGCATGGTCAGTTTCGTAAATGGTCTCCCCGGCATCCTTACTGGCGCGCCGATGGCCGACAACTATAGTGGTGGCGTTGCAATAACCACATTGCCTCAGTTTGGCGAACGCCTAAATCGCCTGAAAGCAAAGTTCCACGCTTCTAATGTTGAGTTTAACCCTGATTTTCACATCGACAATCTGGGCCGGATGTTAGCGAAAATCGCTCATGCTTATGCAACAGCAGAACTTGGCTACGGCAACTTTCGACCCCTGTTGCTGGACATCATTCTGGGCAAAGAACCACTGTACATTTCGCACTACGTTGGGGGCATACGCGATCGAGAAATTCCAGAAGGTGCAGACCTTCACGAGATAGAGATCGACAACACGGGTCTTGGGAAAGGGCGCTATGTTGTCGTGCGCATCCAACTTTTTGCCGATCGCAAGTTGCCAGAGTATTACGTTGTAGCTGGCGAACTAACCTGACCATTGCAAGGACTAAGTAAATCTCGCCGTCTTGTCTCGCTCTAGGCAGGAATTTCTCTGATCGGCACGATCCTCCGTTCACTGCCCGTGGTGATGGCGCGGATATGATCCGCCCACGCGGCGAGCGCATTGCGCACCTCGCGCTCGTAGCTTGATCGGTTGTAGATGCCCGCCACTCCGGCCTTGTGGCCAGAGACGTGGTTCAGCACGGCTTCGATAATGTGCGGATGCGCGATGCCGAGTTGACCCATTTGGGTGGCGACTGTGCGTCGCAGATCGTGCAGCACCCAAGGCGCAATCTGGGCGCGCTTATCCAGCGCAATCTTGGCTTCATTCCAGTTGGTAAAGCCCTTATCCGCCCGCGCTCCAAACAGGCGGTCATTCCACAAACGGCGCGGCACCCGTTCGATGATTTGCCACACCATGCCCGGCAGCGTGAGCGTGTGCTCGCGCCCGTTCTTGGTGCGGGCCGCAGGGATGGTCCATTTGCCGTTGTCCCGGTCCAACTCGGACCAAGTCATGCCGCCGACTTCAAGACGGCGCTGACCAGTGAGGATCAGCAATCTGATGATGCAGCCATACTCGTCGTCTTTGCAGGCATTCCACACCGCGGCCAGTTCAGCGTCGGACAGCCAGCGATCCCTTGTGACGCGGGTGTCAGGATTGTTGGTTCCGGTAACGGGGTTGTGGTCAAGGTAGCCTTCACCAATGGCCCAAGCGAACAGCGACGACAGCGACGAGCGGGCACGGGCTGCGGCCACCGGGCCAGCCTTGGAAAGGTCGTTTAGGACCGCCGCCACGTTGCGGCGCTCGATCTTGTGGATCGGGAAAGCACGCAGCGGTTTCCAGTCCTTGCGCAAGTGCCGCTCAACCTCGCGATATGAGGTGGTGCGCAACCGCTGCTGCTTCGCGCTGAGGTATTGCTGGGCGACGGCGTGAAGCGTGATCTTGGCTCTGGCTTTGGCTTCCGCCTTGTCACCCTGCGGATCATGGCCAAGCGTGACCTTGGCCAATTCTCGCTTGGCCAGCTTGCGGGCTTCATCAGGATTGAGGATTGCAGTGGTGCCGATGACGAGGCGGCGCTGCAGGCCTTGGCGCTCGTATTGCACAACATAGGTTTGGCGCTTCGATCCCTTGCGCAGGCGCAGGCCGAAGCCGGGTAAATCCTCGTCAAAGATGATGCGATCAGTTTTGTCGCTGTCGGCGAAAAGCTGCTCGATGGCGGGCAGGTTCTGCTTGGTGATTTTCATGCTGACCCCCTGTTTTGGGTAGGGTCTGGGAAGGGAATTAAGCCTTCCCCAGCTCCCTTTATGTCCTTCAAATACAGAACAGGATAGCAGAAAAGCCATTGAAACTAAAGGATTTATTGGTTCAATGCCCACAGGTGTCTTGAAGCTGCCTCTGGTAATAAATCTGATAAATCCGGGCTTTACGAGCTTCCACGAGGCGGCCAGACCGGGCTTTTTGTCAGGGGCCAGCCCCGTTATCTTTAACCTGAGACTTCGCTTTGGCCTTTCGCCTTGGCCCTTTGCTTTGGGCCCGCCCAGGGAGCGACCGATGCTATCGAACAGCCTGCCTGGACTCGATTTTGGTCTCGGCAGCGATATCGAAATGCTTCGCGACACGGTGCGCGACTTCGCGCAGGAGAAGATCGCGCCGCGCGCTGGCGAGATCGACAGCTCTAACAGCTTTCCTCGTGATCTGTGGCCGCAACTTGGAGCGCTTGGTCTTCTCGGTATTACAGTCGAGGAGGAATGGGGCGGCGCCGGGCTCGGCTATCTCGCGCATTGCGTCGCCATGGAGGAGATTTCGCGATCCTCGGCCTCCGTCGGTCTTTCCTATGGCGCGCATTCAAACCTGTGCGTCAACCAGATCCGCCGTAACGGCAGTGATGAGCAGCGACGACGCTATCTGCCGAAGCTCATCTCCGGCGAGCATGTCGGCGCCTTGGCGATGTCGGAGCCCGGCGCCGGTTCGGACGTTGTTTCCATGCGCACGCGGGCCGACCGCAAAGGCGATCGTTACATCCTCAACGGCTCGAAAATGTGGATCACGAATGGGCCGCTCGCCGACACCATCGTGGTTTACGCCAAGACCGACCGCACCGCCGGCGCGCGCGGCATCACTGCTTTCATCGTCGATAAGACATTCAAGGGATTCTCAGCCGGCAAGAAACTCGACAAGCTCGGCATGCGCGGCTCCGACACCAGCGAGATCGTTTTCGCCGACTGTGAAGTTCCTGCGGACAATGTGCTCGGCGTCGTCGGCAATGGCGTCAACGTGCTGATGTCCGGGCTCGATTACGAGCGCGCCGTGCTGGCCGCGGGTCCACTCGGGGTGATGCAGGCCTGCCTCGATCTGGTCGTTCCTTATTTGCATCAGCGCACGCAATTCGGTCAGCCGATTGGCCGTTTCCAGCTCATGCAGGCCAAGCTCGCCGACATGTATGTGACGCTGAACGCGGCCAAGGCTTACGTTTACGCGGTTGCTGGAGCCTGCGACCGCGGCGAGACCACGCGCGAGGATGCAGCAGGCGCCATTCTTTACGCCGCGGAGCGCGCCACCTGGATGGCGCTCGAAACGATCCAGTGTTTAGGCGGCAACGGCTACATCAATGACTATCCCGCCGGCCGGCTTCTGCGTGATGCGAAACTTTACGAGATTGGCGCCGGCACGAGCGAAATCCGCCGCATGCTAATCGGCCGTGAAATCTTCGAAAAGACGCGGTAAGCCAGATGCGAATTCGGATTTCGCTGGCGCTCGCGATTGTCGTGTCGGGAATGCCATTAACCGGCACATATGCGCAAACGCGCAGGCCCACGGCTCAGGAAGTCGCTGCTATCCGAAACTGTGCAACCCAATATCAGGATGACGTGGACGAGGGCGAGCGGCAGTGCCTGTTCAATCTCGTTGCCACGCCTTGCACCAAGACGCGGGAAGGCTCTTCCAATCTCGGCACCGCCGACTGTTATCGCGTCGAGTGGGTAATTTGGGACAATCTCCTCAACGAGAATTTCAAGAATCTGATGGGCGCACTCGATAACCAGCGGATCGCAAAGTTGCGCGCGATGCAGCAGGCCTGGATCACTTACCGCGACACCACCTGCAATTTCTACATGGAAAAAATTCAAGGCTCGATGGCCATTCCGATGGGGGCGGCTTGCGCGGCGCGCGAAACCGCTCGGCGGGCGCTGCTGCTTCGGTTTTTCGATCAGATCTAGGGCACATCTTGCACAAGACTGGGCTGTTCAACCCAGCCGCCGGTCATATTCCAGAACCGCATTGAGCAGGACCTGAGCGCCGGCGGCGCATTGCTCAAAGTTCGTCCACTCCGCTTCGTTGTGCGAAATACCGCCGCTGCTCGGCACGAAAATCATGGTCGTCGGCGCCACGCGGGCGATGTAAACGGAGTCATGGCCGGCGCCGGAAACGATGTCGCGATACGAGAACCCCGCGGTTTCGACCGCGACGCGCACGCAATCGATCAGATCCGGCGAAAAGTGCACCGGCGGCGAGGCCCAGATACGGTTCTCACGATAGGTAAGCCGTAGCGGCGGTAAAACTTCGGCCAGCGCTTCGCGTAACTGCATTTCCATGAAGTCGAGAGTTTTTTCGTCCGGATGACGGAAATCGACGGTGAAGAACACCTCGCCTGGGATGACATTGCGGCTGTTCGGCCGGCTCTCGATCAGACCGACTGTGCCAACCGCATCCGGAATCTCACAGGCAATCGCATCGATGCGTTCGATTATCCGAGCGGCGCCGACCAGAGCGTTCTTGCGTAACCGCATCGGCATCGCGCCGGCATGGGCATCCTGGCCGGTGACAGTGATGTCGTACCAGCGCACCCCCTGCGCCCCTTGCACGATACCGATCATCCGGCCTTCGTGCTCCAGGATCGGTCCCTGCTCGATGTGCAACTCGAACATGCCTGCGAATTTGTGCGCGCCAGCTTTCGCGGCGCCCCGATAACCGATGCGCGCCAGCTCTTCGCCGAAGGTTTTGCCTTCGCGATCGATGCGGGAATAAGCGTAGTCCGGCGTAAAAACGCCGGCAAAAACCCCGGAGGCCAGCATGGCCGGAGCAAAGCGCGCGCCTTCTTCGTTGGTCCAGTTGACGAGCTCGATCGGCGCGTTTGTCGCCCGATCGTTGTCGTGAAGCGTCCGTAGCGCTTCGAGCCCGGCGAGAACGCCAAGCGGGCCATCGAATTTGCCGCCGGTCGGCTGGGTGTCGAGATGCGAGCCCATCGCGATCGGCGCCAAATTGGAGTTTTTGCCCGATCGTCGCGCAAACATATTGCCGACCTCATCAACCGTCACGGCACAGCCGAGCGCGGCGCACTGGGCTTTGAGCCAATCGCGGACTTGCCGATCGAGATCGGTCAGCGTGAGGCGGCAAATGCCGCCTTTTGCCGTGGCGCCGATCCGCGCGGTTTCCATCAGCGAATCCCACAGGCGCTGGGCATCGATCTGCAGAAGCGGCACGTCCGAAACTCCTTCGGCGCCAGAAAAGCGAGAGCTCCCTGATAGCGGCCAATGGCCGACTAGGCCATCGTACGAGTCTGTCATCGGCCTAGACGAAGGCGGCTACTGGCGTACTAACTCATTGAATCCACGACGAATCAGCTATGATGGCGTGCGTGGATAGCGCAGGGGAGCAAGCGCAATGTTGCGCGTGCGGTTGAAAGCGGACGGACGCCTGGTCGAGGTTCTGCCGGACGGCAGCGAACGGCCGATCGCCAGCGATCCGCGCGCAATTGCGAGCGCCGCGCATCACGCCGCACGCGCCGAGGAAGCCCGTTATGCGCGCAATGTGCGCGCGCGAACCGGCCTCACACAGGCCGCGTTCGCCGCACGGATCGGCGTGCCGGTCGAGACCGTGCGTAATTGGGAACAGGGCAAGCGCTCGCCGCGCGGACCCGCCCGCGCGCTCCTCAAAGTCATCGAAGAAGCGCCCGACGCCGCCTTCGCGGTGCTCGCCAAAGCGCGTTAAAGCCGCATAACACCTTCGCTTGGCAAGGACTGGAATTGCCGCCGGCAATCGCCGATGCTGCGACCCGCCCGCAGGATCAGCGGCGTTTCTTGGAGGGTATTGCCAGCATGGACGTTAGCGGAAGTCATGTTATCGAGAGTCATGGCGCGCGCATTCCCGTCCTCGGCTTCGGCACGATGACGCTGAAAGAGGATGTGTGCGTGCAATTGGTCGAAGCAGCGCTTCGGCTCGGCTATCGGCATCTCGACACCGCGCAAATGTACGGCAATGAGCGCGAGGTCGGTTCCGGCATGCGCAGCTCGGGGCTTAAGCGTGAAGATATTTTCCTCACCACCAAGGTCTGGTTCACGCGCTTGGCCGCCGGCGATTTTGAGCGCTCCGTGGACGAAAGCCTGGAGCGCTTGGCGCTGCCGTGGGTTGACCTGCTGATGATTCATTGGCCGAACGCGCAGCTGCCACTTCCGGAATCGATTGCCGCGCTGTGCAAGATGAAGAAGACGGGGATAGCCAAACATATCGGCATCGCCAATTTTAATATCGCGATGATCGAAGAGGCGGTCAAAGTTGCGAGCGAGCCGATTGCAGTCCTGCAGATCGAAACTCATCCCTATCTCGACCAGAGCAAAGTGATCGCAGCGGCGCGCCGCCATGGCATGGCCATCGTCGGCTATTGTCCGCTGGCGCGTGGCAAAGTGCCCGCAGACCCGACGCTGCAGCGGATCGGCAAAGCGCATGGAAAAACGCCGGCGCAAGCAGCGCTCCGTTTCCTCATGCAGCAACAGATCATTCCTATCCCGCGCACGTCCAAGCGCGAGCGGTTGGCCGAAAACCTCGGTAGCCTCGATTTCACGCTGAGCGAGGCGGAAATGGCAGAGATCGCAAAGCTCAAACGCCCGGATTCGCGGATCGTCAGCCCACCACAAGCGCCAAAGTGGGACACATGAACGCGGTTGGACCAATCGCGAGTGTCACCGCGAATGGCGCCAAGATCCCGCTCCTTGGGCTTGGCACCTGGGATCTGCGCGGGCGGACTTGCGTGCGCATGGTGGAACAGGCGCTGCAGCTCGGATACCGCCACATCGATACGGCAGAAATGTACGATAATGAGCGCGAAGTGGGCGAGGGCCTCCACGCCTCCGGCGTCAAGCGCGGCGAAATCTTCGTCACGACCAAAATCTGGCCGTCGCATTTCGCACCGCGCGATCTCGAGCGTGCTGCGCGCGACTCACTCGCACGGCTGCGCGTGCGCGAAGTCGATTTGTTGCTGCTGCATTGGCCCAATCCGCAAATTCCGCTTGCGGACACGCTCGGCGCGCTGGGCAAGGTCAAGCGCGACGGGCTTACCCGCCATATCGGCGTGTCCAATTTCACGGTGAAGCTCCTCGAGGAGGCCACGCGGCTTTCGACCGAACCGCTGGTCGCCAATCAGATCGAATGCCACCCTTTTCTCGATCAATCGAAGGTCATCGCCGCCTGCCGCAAGCATGACATGGCGGTCGTTGCCTATAGCCCGATCGCGCGCGGCGGCGCGCGTAACGACAAGCTCTTGGCGCGTATCGGCGCCGCGCATGGCAAGACCGCGGCACAGATATGCTTGCGATTTTTGGTGCAGCAGAACATCGTCGTGATCCCGCGCACCAGCAAAGAGAAACGACTCGCAGAAAACGCCGCGATTTTCGATTTCACGTTGAGTGCCGCGGAGATGACGGAGATCGCGGGGTTGGCGCGCTGCGACGGCCGCATCGTCGATTGGTCTTATTCCGGCCACGCCCAGTGGGATTGACCGGGCTCGTTTCTATGCCGGAAATTGCTCGCGGCTGCAGCTGTCCGTTTTAGCTATCAGCGTTTTGAGGATCGCGGCATGCGCCGCCCGGGCGCCGCTCGCCGAGATCCGCGTCTTAAGCGATGCGCTGTTTTGTTGGCGAGCTGTCGCGCGCGCAAATATTTTTCGAAGTCGACTGCGGAGAGCGGCGCGCCGTAGAGAAAACCCTGTGCTTCTTCGCAGCCTTCGTTAATCAGAAACTCCGCTTGCGCTTCGGTCTCGACGCCCTCGGCGATCACCTCAAGCCCGAGATTGTGGGCCATGACGATTAGCGAACGCACGATCGCGGCGGCGTCGGTGTCGTCAATGATTTTACGCACAAAGCTGCGATCGATCTTGATTCTTGAGAGCGGAAACCGGGTCAGATAACTGAGCGACGCATAACCGGTGCCGAAATCGTCGAAAGCAATTCCGACGCGTTTTTCATGCAACTTCTGCAGCGTCTCGGTAGCGCCCTCATAATTGAGAGTGCTGTTCTCGGTGATTTCAATCTCAATGCTTTCCGGCGGCAGCTTGGTCTCAAGCAACGCGTCGTCAACCGCCTTTAAGAGAAAATCGCCCTGGAATTGCGGCGGGAATACATTGATGCCGATTCGCCCGGGCGATAGTCCCATCCCGCGCCAGGCGGCAGCTTTGCGGCATGCGGTGAGAATGATCCACCTGCCGACGTCCAGCGCGATGGCGTTCGTCGCAAGGGTTTCGATGAACGCGCCCGGCATGAGAATCCCGCGCTCGGGATGTCGCCAGCGCAACAATGCCTCGGCGCCGACAATAGCGCCGTCGATAAGCCGGATTTCAGGTTGGAAATAGATCTCAAGTTCTTTTTGCGCATAGGCTCGCGTCAATTCGAGGTCGAGCGCCCGGCGCGCCTGAACTTGCGCGCGATGCACGGGCAGAAAGAAGCGGCGCGTGCGGCCGCCATTCGATTTTGCCTGGTACAGCGCGAGGTCGGCATTGGCCAGCAACTCGTCGACGGTCGTTCCGTCATTCGGAGCGATCGCGATGCCGGCGCTGCCGCCGACTCGTACGGAGTGCTCATTGATCTCAAAATTCTGCGCCAGCCGGCTGAGCACTGCGTCGACGATCTCGCTGATCAAGCGTGGATCGCCGCATTCAGGAACTACCAAGACAAACTCATCACCGCCGAGCCGGAATACCTGGACATTGGCGCGCTCCTTGGTGGCTTCGATGAATCGCTGGCCGACATCGACCAAGAGCTGATCGCCAACCGAGTGGCCCAGCGTGTCGTTGACATCTTTGAAGCTGTCGAGGTCGAATAGCGCGACCGAGATCGGCCGCCGCGAGCCCTCGCCGGCGAGCAACCGGCCGAGGATTTTCTGCAGCGACAACCGATTGGGCAGACCAGTGAGCGGGTCGAAATGCGCAAGCCGCTCGAGTTGTGCCTGGGCTTTTCTCCGCTCGGTGATGTCCTGATGCGCCCAGGCAACGCCGCTGATCGCGCCATCGGGACTGTACATGGGGGCTGCCGCGACTTTGACATGCACCAAGGACCCATCCTTGCGTTGCCGCAGTACCTCTTCGTTGCGAATAGTCTCGCCGTTCCGCGCACGTCGGTACATCTCGAAGGATTCTACCTGTCCTTCGGATGGCACGATTTGCACGCTCGTGCCGATCGCTTCCGCAGCACTATATCCGTAGAGCTTCTCCGCCGCGGGATTCCAAAGAACGATCCGGCGTTCCAGATCGGAACAGACGATTCCCACCGGCGATGCGTCGATGACCGCGGCAAGCGTATTTTTGGATTCCTGCAGTTCGAATTGGCGCCGTTCGATAGACGCCGCCATGCGGTTGAACGCCGCGGCGAGATTGTCGACCTCCTCATCGGACTTCACCGTTGTTCGGTGCGTAAGATCGCCATTTGTCAGCGCCAGTGCATCGCGCTGCAATTGGCGTAGTGGCCCAGCTATGCGGCCGGATAGCATCCAAGCGATCGCGAATCCCGCCAGGAGAGAAATACGGCTGAAGATGCCACCCCAGGTTAGGTGGCTGATCATCGCCGGTAACCCGACATTGGTCGGAAATCCCACGGATACCACCCACGGCACACGATGCGCCCGGGCCGATCCGGTTATGCGTTTGATGTGATCAGGCCAGACCGTTATCGCCGATGACTCTTTTTCGGTCAGTATTTCAGCCACGTCGTCTGAGCTGCTGAGGTCGCGGCCGATCCAATTTTGGCCGCCGTCGCTCTGTGCGACGACGATGCCCTTTTGGTTGATGATGCGCACAACACTCCCGGCTGGAAGCCGCTGGGTTCGCAGCGCGTC
Organism: Xanthobacteraceae bacterium; assembly: GCA_049286035.1. GTDB lineage: Bacteria > Pseudomonadota > Alphaproteobacteria > Rhizobiales > Xanthobacteraceae > BOG-931. Next base: position 3,461 of record JBAQBC010000298.1, on the reverse strand, counting down.
TTGAAAACGGTCGAGCTTGGTGCCGATGGCGATGACCGCCCGCAATCGACCGGTTTGGTCTTTTACCGGAGAAGCCAGGGCAACGACCCATTCGCCCGTGAGCTTGGTGCGGATCACCTCGCCGATTGCCAAGCGTTGGCCGGCGATTACCTGCTGAAAGTAGGCTCTGTCCCCGGCATAAAACCGCTTATCTGTAGCTTCGAACGAGGTTCCGATGTTAGAGCCATCCGGGGCAAACAGCAGAATATTGCTGATATAGTCCGGCAATTCATCTTTCACTTGGCGCAGGAGAGCATCATTTGCCTCCGCGTCTGCCAAGCGTGTCGACACGGCGTGGCTCAGGCCGGTCAGCAGATTTTCGAGGCTACCGATGTGGTAATCGACCTGAACCGCAAGCAGCCGTGCTTCATCGAGAGCGTGCTCCACCGCCTGATTTTGGTCGTCGCGCAATTGGCTCCACAACCCGCCGCAAATCAGGGCGAAGAAGGGAAATACCGTGGCCACCACCAGGCCCAACAGGCGCGATCGGATAGTGCGTAGCAGCATCGGGCGGGCCCATCTGCGCCTGTCGCGTTGGTCACGCCGGCGTGGGCCTGCTTATAGTCGGGGCGGTTTTCGGCAAGTTTTACGCAGAACGTTAGACAACAATCTTCCTGGGCTAGGTTTAATCCGGGCTTAACCGCTTCAGGCAAATGCGGGTACGATCGTCAAGGAACGACAAAGGCAATACCGGAACCGAGCACCGATCATTTCATTGCCCCACAGCCGTGTGCCAAGTTTAGCGCATTGCTGCGGCGATATTGCCGCCATCGACGGTTGTGACGTCGGCGGTGGTTTTCAGCGCCAGTGCCTGGTGCAAGAAGGCCTGCGCGACATCTTCGGCGGCCACTTCGCGGCCAAGCAGATTGCCGGTCATATAGTCTTTCTCGCTCACGCCACGCGCTTGGGCGCGTGACGCGATCATCTCAGGCGTGAGCAGGCCAGAACGGATACGGTCGGCATTGACCGCATTGGCGCGAATGCCGTCGGCGCCGTAATCGAGCGCGTATTGCCGCATCAAAGCGAGCGCCGCCGCTTTGGGAATTCCGTATGGCCCGAAATTTAGGCCGGGATTGACCGCTTGCTTGGAAATATTGAAGAGCAGGCATCCGCCGGTGCCCTGCGCGCGCATGATCCGCACTGCGGCCTGGGCGACGCGCTGGTGGCCGTAGAAATTCAGCTCAAAGCTTTGGTGCAGAATGTCCTCGTCGACCTCGCCGATGCGTCCCTGCCAGGCGCCGCCGGCGTTGGAGACGACGATATCTACGCCGCCGAAGTGCTCTGCGATCTTCTCGAACGCCGCACTGACCGATGCACCGTCGGTCACATCGCAGGCGAGCGCCAGCGCATGCCCGCCGACTGCGTTGGCTTGCTCGCGAGCGGCGACCCGATCGACGTCAAGCAATGCGACCTCGGCGCCGGCCGCGGCGAAGCACTTTGCGGTTGCAGCCCCAATCGCGCCACCGGCGCCGGTTATGGCGGCAACTTGCCCGGCCAGCGGCGGCTCCTTGCGCGCGCCGAGCTTGGCCTGTTCGAGCGGCCAATATTCGCAATCGAACATGTCGGCTTCGGAAATCGATTCGAACCGGCCGATTGATTCCGCGTCGGCCAGGCATTCGATCCACGCCTCGGCGATGTCGGCGGCTATGACGGCGTCTTGCTTGGTGCGGCCCAGTCCAAACAGGCCCAGCCCGCGCACGAGCGCGACCCGGGGCAGGGGATCAAGCGGTTGTTTGGTGCCGCCAGCGCGCCTATTGTGGCGCGCGAAATAATCCCGGTAACGCGTTGTGAATTCATGCGCTTTTTCGTTTGCGTCTAGCGCGAATTTGCCTATTCGTTCCGGCTCGGGCGCGTTTAGAACCAGCGGCCAATTTTTGGTTCGGATCGTGTGGTCCGGCGTGATCACGCCGGCTTGGCTCAATCGCGCCAAGTCCTTGCCATTGAGAAAATCCGCAATCGCGCTGCCGCTGCGGAATTCGAGCACCAAACGACGCCAAGCGCCCTCGGTTTTATCGTCCTTCTCGCTGCATACGCCGCGCACGATCGGCGCCACTTCCGCGACCGGCGGTGGCCGGCGTGCGGCCTGTGCGGCCGCGACGGACTTCCGGTTGCGCGCGATGAAATCTTCGGCGCGCGATACAAACGCGATCATGCGTTCGTAAGCCTCATGCGCTGTTTCGCCGAAGGTGACGAGCCCGTGTTTGCTTAAGATCAGGCCTTCGCAGCCGGGCGCGCGCTCGAAAACCTCGAAAGCCTTTTTGGCGAGCCCAAATCCCGGCATCAGGTAAGGAACGAAGGCCATGCGGTCACCAAAAACCTCCGCGCAAATCTGCTCGCCGCGCGGTTGATCGATGACGCTCAGCGCTGCCGTCGCATGGGTGTGGTCGATGAATTTGTGCGGCAGAAAGGCGTGCAGCATCACCTCGACGGAGGGATTTGGCGCGCCCGGATCGATCAGGCTGGCTCGCTCGATACCGAGGAGTTCTTCGTCGCCGATCGTCGCGAGCGCGCGCAGTTCGCGCATCGGTTCAAGACGCAGCGCGGGAAAGCCGGTCGGCCCGATGGACGCCATGTCGGCGCCGGAGGCCTTGATGCGCAATACCTCGACTTCCGCACCGAGAAGATCGCGCATCCTGGTCTTGAGCGACGTATTGCCGCCGCCATGCAGGACAATTTTGGGATCGCGGCCTAACAGGCGCGTCGTGTAGATGCGCAATGACAGATCGGGATCAATTCCGGCTTTGGCGCCGTCAGCTACTATGGCTTTCGCGTCGCGATCGACCCAGCCGCTCTTCATCGCTCAGTTGCCGGCGAAGCGGCGCGACCACCAGCCGGTGCGGCGCGGCCGTTCGCCTTCGGAAGCCTCGCCGGTTTCGGTAATTACCGGCTCGGGCGCCTGCGATGCCACCGGCGCTGCCGGATCGTTGCCCGAAACTTCGCCTCCGGCTGTTGGCGCCGGCTCGCGAATTGTCGAACGCCGACGGGCCGCTTCCGACTGCCCGATCGTGGCAGGCGACACGGCTGGCGATGCTTCAGGCGGCGCCGCGCGCTCGGTCGATGGCGAATCGAGATCGGCAATGGCATGTGAGAGCTCAGGCTCGGTCGCTGCGGGTGGGGTGAGCTGCTCTGCGGGTGCGAATTCCTGTTGCGAGTAGTGCCCGGATTGGTCGGCATACCCGCCCTCGCCATTGCGCTGCCGATTACGTCGGCCGCCGCGGCGGCCACGACGTCGGCGCCGCTCGTCACGGCGCGGCTCTTCGCGGCCTTCATGGGATTCGGGTGCAAAGCCGCCAGCTGTTCCGGCCACGGCTTCATCCTGGGTCGCGTCGTAAGCCTCCGCGGCCTGATCATGGTCGGACTCGGCGATCGCGATCTGCTCGATATGCGGCTGGGCCTGGTCGTGCATATGTTCGCCGCCGCCG
>JBAQBC010000297.1:0-26356 GCA_049286035.1 Xanthobacteraceae bacterium | reverse complement strand
GGGCAATCGGAGCGCCGGGCTTGAGCCCGAACCGCACAAGGTCATGCTCCGGGATAATGCCGCGGTGGTGACACCTCATGCAGCGCACCACGATAACCGAGCGCGCACTCTTCACTACATCGCGTATCGCCAGCTGAATCTGGTTACTGATTCGCAGGATTCCAACCGCTCATATCGTTTGACTTTTTGTTCCTAAGTTCCCCCCATAGGAAAAGCACATTCCACGCCGCGATGCCGTCGGTATGTCCTCACGCGGAAGTCGCGGCAGCGAAGGACGCGTCTACGAGGGCTGTCTTCCGTTAGAGTTGAATAACTTCGTTACTAGTTTTTGCCATTTGATCTGAAGAATTGCGGTCGCAGATCAACACAACCGCTTCGCGAAGACTTCAGGGTGATGGGTTAATCGCGCACCGTCGCCGGCGCATCCTCCAGCGGTTTTTCCTCGAGCAGAAACAAGGCAAGGAACGACACCGCCAGCGTGGCGGCGATGGCGAGAAAGACCGCGCTGAACGTCGCGACCGCCGCACCGCCGAGAAAGCTTTGACTGAGCGTGCCGGCGCGGGCGCCGACCGGCGCATTGGCCAGTACGATCGCGCCGAAGATCGCGATCATGATCGTGGTGACGAGCGTGCGCACGAAATTCATGCTGCCGAGCGCAGCGCCGAGGTCCCGCACCGGCACGGTGTTCTGCAGCGCCACTTGTGTCAACGGCGCCGTTGGTCCCCAGCCAATGCCAATCAAAAGCAAGAAGATCTCGAAACGTAGCGAGGTCATATGGTCGGCTGACAACGCCAGCGCAACAATTGCGCCGACGGCAACACACAGAAAGCACAGCGGAAGAAGCTTGTAGCGTTGCACCCGCCCGAGCAGCTGGCTCGACAGCCCGGCGGTGGAATTGAGCGTCAGCATCAAGATTATGAGACTTAAGCCGGCCGAGGTCGGCGACCAGCCCAGCGCGCTTTGCAGATACATTGGCAGAAACACATTGAGGCTGACGATCGCTCCCCAACCGAACGAATGCGCGGCGATCGCCAATCGTGCGGCCGGATCGGCAAGGATCGCGATCGGGATAAGCGGTTCGATCGCGGTACGGAGGCGGAAGACGAAAGCCGCACCCAAGATCAGCGCGCAGGCGAGCAGCGCAACGATCGGCAGCGACAACCACGGGAAACGTATGCCGCCCAGATTAAGCGCCAGCATGAAAGACGAGCTCGCCGCGATCACCAAGGTGGCACCTATGATGTCAAGCCGGTGCTGCCGTTCGCGGCGTGGCAGCCGCCGCAGCACGGTCAATGCGATCACGAGCGCGACCGCGCATAGTGGAAAATTCCACAAAAAAATCACCGACCAATGCAGATGCTCGGCAATCCACCCGCCCAGCGCCGGCCCGCTGCCGCCCGCGGTCATGAAGGCAAGGGAGAAATAGGTGTAATAGCGCCCGCGCTCTTTCGGCGCGGCGATGTCGCCGAGAACCATATTGGCGGTGACGACGAGCCCGCCGGCGCCGCAGCCCTGGACCACGCGGCCGCCAATGAGCATCAGCATGTCGCGCGATGCGGCGCTGATGAGCGAGCCGAGCATGTAAACGGTGATGCCGATGAGCATGGCGGCGCGCCGGCCGTGGATATCGGCGAACTTGCCGTAAAGCGGGGTCAGCGCGGTCGAGGCGATCAGAAAAGCGGTGACCAGCCACGGCAGATTGTGCACTCCGCCGAGGTCGCGGCCGATGGTCGGCAACGCGCTCGCCAGCACCGATTGATCGACCGAGCCCAGGAACACCGGCAGCATCATGCTGATCGCGATGAGCCGCTTATCGCGATGGCTCAGCGCTTGCGGATTGCCGGCGGAAGGATGCTCCGTCCGCGTCGTCGGCACCACAACGCGCGCAAGCTCGGCCTCGCCGGCAAGCGCGTGACTTCCTCTTGCGGCGCTCACACTGCGCTCGTCGTTCATGGAAACGATTGCGCGCCGCGGAGTGCGGCGTTCCCAGCGAAACAATGGTCAACCAATAGCGGCAAAGTGAGTCACTGTCATTTGCGCGATAAGGATTGCAGACCCGCGCGAACGCATGGCACTTCCGACCGCAAATAATGTGTTATACGGCTGGAAGTTCACACCACACGGCGCGATCGCCTGACATTCTGTGAGATCGCTCATGAAACTCAGCGAACGCAATAAGCTTAAAGGCAAGATCCTTGACCTGAAGAAGGGCGCGACCACGGCGCATGTGCGCCTTGAAATTGCTCCGGGCCAGATCGTCACGGCCTCGATCACCAACGAAGCCGTCGACGAACTCGGACTTAAAGCTGGCGGCACGGCCATCGCGGTCGTCAAAGCGTCCGACGTCATGATCGCGGTCGATTAGGACTGCGCCATGAGAACCTTGCTGATTGCGCTTGCCTTTTGCACGACTGCGGCGCCGGTGCTGGCGCAGGAGCCGGCCGGCTGCGACAAGTTCAAGTGGCCGCTCGACAAGGAGCGCGCGACGCTCACCGGCAGCGATCTACCGAAACTGGCTTCAGGCAGCCGGGTCACGTGGCCGATGCCATTCGCGACAACGGTGACCCTGCTGCCGTTTACCGAGGTGACGCTTCCGATCGCTTCAGAACGCGCACCGAAATCGGGCGATACGTATGCGGGGTTCATTGAAGTGCCGGCGCCGGCACAAAGCGGCACGCATAAGATCACGTTATCGTCAGAAGGCTGGATCGATGTCGTACAGGACGGCCGCCGGCTCAAATCGCTCACGGCGACCGGCGCGACCGGCTGCACGGGCGTCCGCAAAAGCGTCAAGTTCGAACTCGCCGCGGCGCCATTTACGGTGCAGCTCAGCGGCGTCCAAGCCAACAGCGTCGGAATCGCGATCAGCCGAGAGTGAACGGCCAAATTTTTGGTCGGCTATTGCTTGAGCGTGTTCGCGACCTTGAAGCTCGCCTCGGTCTTGGATCGGATGTCGTCGAGCGTTACCTCCGGCGCGAGCTCGATAAGCGTCAGTCCACCGCCGTTTTTGTCGAGCGTAAATACGCCGAGATCAGTGATGACCATGTCGACCACGCCGGCGCCGGTGAGCGGCAGCGTGCAGCGATGCTTGAGCTTTGAGTCGTCCTTGGCCGAGTGCTCCATCACCACGACGACTTTCTTGACGCCGCCGACCAGGTCCATGGCGCCGCCCATGCCTTTGACCATTTTGCCGGGGATCATCCAGTTGGCGAGATCGCCGTTTTCGGCGACCTGCATGGCGCCGAGAATGGCGATGTCGATGTGACCGCCGCGTATCATGGCGAAGGAATCCGCCGAATTGAAATAGCTCGTGGTCGGCAACTCGGTGACGGTCTGCTTGCCGGCATTAATGAGATCGGGATCCTCCTCGCCCTCGAACGGAAACGGGCCGGTGCCGAGCATCCCATTCTCCGATTGCAGCTGCACGCTCATGCCGGGAGGAATGTAATTCGACACCAGCGTCGGAATTCCGATGCCGAGGTTCACATAGAAGCCGTCTTGCAATTCCTTGGCGGCGCGTGCCGCCATCTGCTCGCGAGTCCAAGCCATTGGTGTCGGCTCCTACTCCGGTTTGGGCATGATCTTTTTCCGAAAACCGGTTCCCAATTTTCGGGATCATGCGTGATTACACTTCGGCGCCGGTTCCGGCAGGCGAGTCGGCTCTCTGCCGTTTTCTCACGGTCCGCTGCTCGATGTGCTTGACCGCATTCGGCACGTGCACGATGCGTTGCACATAAATGCCGGGCGTGACGATGTGATCGGGATTGATGTCGCCTGGCTGCACCAGCTGCTCGATTTCGGCAACCGTCACCTTGGCCGCCGTTGCCATCGGTGGATTGAAATTGCGCGCCGTCTTTCGGTAGACGAGATTGCCCTCGGTATCGCCGCGATAGGCGTGCACGATGGCGAGGTCGGCGACCAAGCCCCGCTCCATGACGTAGCGGTGCCCGTCAAACTCGCGCACCTCTTTGCCGTCCGCGATTTGCGTGCCAACACCCGTGCGGGTGAAGAACGCCGGAATGCCGGCGCCGCCGGCGCGAATGCGCTCCGCCAATGTGCCCTGCGGGTTGAACTCGATCTCAAGTTCGCCAGCCAAATATTGCTGCATGAAAGTTTTGTTCTCCCCGACGTAGGAGGAGATCATCTTCTTGATCTGCCGGGTGTCGAGCAGAATGCCGAGCCCTTTGCCGTCAACGCCGCAATTGTTGGAAACGACGGTGAGGTTTTTCACCCCAGAGTCGCGGATTGCCAGTATGAGTGTTTCGGGAATGCCGCACAGGCCGAAGCCGCCGGCCATGATCATCATGCCGTCCTTCAGCAACCCGGCCAACGCGGACCGCGCGTCCGCATAGACCTTGTTCATGTCCGCTCCATTTTCAGCAATGCCCCTGGGATAGGGATAATCGGACGGACAGAAAGGTCAACCGCCGGATGGCGTAGAATAAGCAGTGACGATCGGCAGCTGGATTTGCGGGTGCGGATAGTAATTCCAAACTACGTACATCGTGGCGAACAGAATTGCCGCGAGGAGTGCTCCACCGATCCGGTTGCGAAATGAAATAAGGCCGCCCAGCAAGGACGCTACGAAGGCGAAAGCCGCCATTATCGCTACGAAAAGCCAATTCACGGTCGAAAAGTCGATTGCCATCGATTGCTCCTGATCGGACAGCTGCAACAACACGATTGAGTTTATCCGACCCAGCGGCAGTGCGCGAGATGAAATTGAGCGCACACTTCGCTCCTTGCACATTGGCGGCCGGTTCGGCCAGACGCTATAACCCGTTTGCAAGTCCGGGCGGCCATTTCTCGGAGTACTGGAATGGAGCAACTTTCCGAACGCCTGCAGACGCCGATCTCGACCGCCGAGCTGCAACGCCGCTGGGCGGCCGTGCGTGGCGCCATGGAGCGCGAGCAGATTGACGTGCTGTTGATGCAGAACAACAACGATCATATGGGCGGTTACGTCAAATATTTTACCGATCTGCCGGCCACCAACGGTTATCCGCTCACCGTCGTCTTTCCGCGCGACGATCTGATGACGCTCGTGAGTCAAGGTCCCTTTGGCGGTGCCACGCAGCCGGCTGTCAACGGCGACGGGATGCGGCGCGGCGTTAAACAGTGGCTGACGACGCCGAGTTTCGTCTCATGCAATTATACGGCGCCTTACGATCCGGAGCTCGCGGCGAAGGCGCTCTCGCCTTACGCGGGAGGCACCATCGGACTCGCCGGCACGTCGCAGATGTCATTTGCGCTGGTCGACTATTTGCAGAAAGGCCGCTTTTCCAACACCCGCTTTGTCGAAGCGTCTGATCTCGTTGACAAGATCAAGGCGATCAAAAGTCCCGAAGAACAGGAACTCATCCGGCGCGCCGCTGCCATGCAGGACGGCGCGATGCGCGCGGCATTCGCCGCGGTCGAGCCGGGAATGCGCGACCGCGACGTCGCGGCAATCGCCCAGTGTTACAGTCAGCGGCATGGCAGCGAAAACGGCATCTATCTTTGCGCCTCGATGCCGCCGGACAACCCGGTCCAGTTCAGCCAGCGCCATTACCAGAACCGCGTCATTCAAGAGGGTGACACGGTGGCGCTGCTGGTCGAAGATTCCGGGCCGGGCGGCATGTATGCCGAACTCGGCCGGTCCTGCGTGGTCGGCAAAGCATCGTCAGAGCTCAAGGACGAATTTGCCTTCGCGCTCGAAGCGCGCAAATTCAATCTGACGCTGCTAAAGCCGGGCGCGCCCTGCAAGGACGTGTTCGAAGAATACAATGCATTTATGCGCAAGAACGGCCGCCCGGAAGAAAAGCGCCTGCATTGCCATGGCCAGGGCTATGACCTGGTGGAGCGGCCGCTCATCCGCCATGACGAGCCGATGAGCGTTAAAGGACACATGAATATTGTGGTGCATCCGACCTACATCCGCGGCCGCGTGCTGTCCTGGGTTTGCGACAATTATCTCATCGGGCCAAACGGGCCCGGCGAACGCCTACACCGGTTCCCTGAAGTAATCACGGAGTTGGGCTAAGGGGTGCCCGCTGGAACCGGGCGCGCGGGCGCGGCACGTTTACCTTAATGCCGACTTTTATCCGCGTTTTGGACCAAAAAATCCGCAATTGCGCCACCATGGTGTCATCACGACTGTGCCCTATGCACGTGACCGGATTAAATTGGCGCGATTCGCGTCATCGGCGTGCGCAGCACAGCAGCGATCCGGGAGCAGCGGAGGAATTGTGTCGAGCTTTCGTCTTATTTGCATCTCGGCGTTAATCGCCGCGATGGTCGGATTTGTTGCCGGTGCCGCGGCCGCGCAGAGCGCGATCGCCACAGACCAATCCGGAAAACCTTATCTCGCGGGATTGCATCCGCCGCATGAGCACCACAAACCAGCGCATGCGCAAACGAGCGGCATTAGCGTCCAACACAAGGCAACAACAAAAATCGCGCGAACGGAAACGAGACGACGGCCGACCGTGGCAGCGAAGGTCCATCGGCCGGCGCGCCTTGCCGACAAAATAAATTCGCGTATCGCCTGGCCGAACGCCGAACCCGCTGCAGCGGATGAGCGGGCCAACTCGGAAACCGTGCTGCAGTTCGCAACCGAAGATGCCGGGCCGGCTCCTGCCGCGGCAGCCCGTCCGACGACGTCTGTTCCAACCACTGCGACGGCAAAACCAGCTGCGCCGGCAACAATCGCCGCAACGGACGAGCGTGACAACGGCGACTCGGCTGCCGACAAACCGCCGGCCACGAGCACGCCCGTACAAACCGAGCGGTTTGAAACACCGGCGTCAAGCCAGATGCGCGTCATCCTGCCGCTACCAAGCGAGGCGCACATCGCCGCACCGACGCCTAAGGATCAGTCGCCGGCGCGCAGCAGCTCTTCGACCGCGCAGTTGCTGGCGACGCTTGCCGGTGCAATCACCGCCGGCATCGTCGGCTGGCTGATGATCGGCTTTGGCTCGGTTCGAACGATCAAGTCCAGGCAGACCTGATCCCGTCCCTGTTGTCGCCTACACCGTTCCGGACATATACATGCCGGGCGGGGCGACCTCAACGAATGTCCGAACAAGACTGTGCGCGTCGCGCGCCCATTGCGCTACGGGCTGCGCGGGCAACCGCTTATTCGGGATTTGCCATGCGCACAACTTCGCTGACGCTGGCGGCGCGCCGTTTGAACGTATTGAACAGCTCGAATGCCTCTTTCGGCTTCATGTTTTTGTGCACGACGGCCGCGACTGCCGCAATCATCGCCTGCGGCGCTTCCGACTGGAAGATGTTGCGGCCCATGTCGACGCCAGCCGCGCCCTGCTGTATCGCATTGTAGGCCATCGTCAGCGCCTCGAGCTCTGGAAGCTTTTTGCCGCCGGCCATCACGATCGGCACCGGACAAGAGGCAGCCACCGTCTCAAAGCCGTCCTCGACAAAATAGGTTTTGACATATTGCGCGCCGAGCTCGGCGATGATGCGGCAGGCCAGCCGGAAATATTTGGCATCGCGCACCATGTTTTTGCCTACCGCGGTGATGCCCATGACCGGTACGCCCGCACGCAGACCGGCATCGACCAGCCTCGTCATGTTGTGCACCGATCGCGTCTCATGCTCGCCGCCGATAAAGACCTGGATGCCGACTCCGGCCGCGTTTAATCGCACCGCATCGTCCATATCCATCGCGATCTGCTCGTCGGAGAGCTCGTCGCGCAGAATGCTCGGCCCACCGCTGGCGCGCAGCACCATCGGCTTCTGACACTGCGCCGGGATCACCGACCGCAAAATGCCACGGGTGCAGAACAAGGCGTCGCAGAACGGCAATAGCGGAACGATCGAAAGGTCGATGCGTTCGAGGCCGCTGGTCGGCCCTTGGAAGTAACCGTGGTCGACCGCGAGCATTACTGTGCGGCCCGAGGCCGGATCGAACACTCGCGCCAGGCGGTTTTTCATGCCCCAGTCGAGCTGATGCGAACCTTTCAGATAAAAGCCCGGTGTTTCCTGGCGCTGGTCGGGGGCGTAGCGTTGGCCTTCGTGATCGGCTTCAGGCATGGGCGTGTCGTTTGGTTTAAGGGACAGCTTGCAGCGTCAGTTTTGATCCGAAGCCGCGCGCCAATAAGAATTTAAGGCGCAAAAGCCGCGATTGCCGGTGAGCACCGCCGGCGTGCAGTCCTCGGCCGTATCATATTCGCAGTCCCAATCGAGCGCGTCAGACCCTTGGTTGGTGACAGCGCACCATCGGGAATTGCCATACATGCCAGCATGGCCGGCGCCGGGGTCAAGACATAGCGCGGCAGCTATTACGGCAACAGCAAATGTCAGTTTGACGGGAAGGATTTTCACGCGCGGCAGTCTACGGCTGCGACTGTGCGAAAGGCAAACGAAAGGCCCAGCCGCGTGACGCGGAAGGAATAGGGCAGTCAAGGCTGCGAAAAAATGCTCGCAGGAGCGCTTTTGAACTTTTTTGCCTCTTGCTTTGTTCTCTTTTTGTTCTAGTATCAGGCTAAAGAACATACCCGGAATATTAACCCGTTATTCGATGCGGAGAAGAGCCGTTAAATGCTTGTTCCGCCAGGAGTCTCAACTATATTCACGGCTCAAAATCGAGCCGCCGCTCTAGCCGAATTGCGCCTCTTGCTGTCCCGGCATCCAGGGTGGCCCCAAACCTTGTATGCCACGCTTCCTTTCGGCCTTGCCGCACTTGATTGCCACTTGCCGAACGGCGGTCTTACCTGCGGCGCACTCCATGAGGTCGTCCCGGCAACGCAAGCTGCGCTTCCAGCCGCTTTCGGTTTTATCGTAGCGGTGCTGGCACGCTTTAGCTCCTCCTTCCCCGCAGCGGGGAAAAACAAACAAATCATTTTCGTGATGCCGGACCATGGATCGCGGCAATGCGGTCGTTGGTCCGGACATGGCCTCAACGGTCTCGGATTTGATCCGAGCCGCGCGATCCTGGTGGAGACTGCGGATCGCCACGACAATTTGTGGGCATTGCTGGAAGCGCTGCGTTCGGGCGCACCGCAAGCCGTCGTCAGCATGATCGATAGGCTCGATCTGAAGACCAGCCAAAAATTACATCTCGCCGCCACCGATACCGGTTTGCCGCTGCTGCTGCTGCGGCCTTCGCAAACGCTGGAATCGAGCGCCGCGTCGACCCGCTGGCGGATCGGCACGGCGGCTGCCGCACGCGACCGTTTCGGCAGTTACGCGCGTCCGCGTTGGCGCCTGCAACTTGAACGCTGCCGTAACGGACAGCCGGGTGAATGGGTAGTGGAGTACGATCATGTCGCGCATCGTTTCAGTCTGGTTGCCGCGCTGGCCGGTCAAACGCTTTCTCGCGGCGCAGGCGATCAGTTCCGCCGGCAAGCCAATCGATCCTGAACAGCCGTTCGTCCTTGCCATTCCCGCAACCGGAGGCCTGCGCATCGTCGCCATGAACGAAGCGGCGGAGGATGCCGGGATTATCGTCGGCGATCCGGTGGCCGATGCGCGCGCTAAAGCGGGCAGTTTGCAAGTCCGCGCCGCAGACAGCGACACCGACGATGCCGCGCTGCGCCGTCTGGCTTTATGGGCGACGCGCTACACGCCGACCGCCTCGCCATGGACCGAGGAAAACGGCGCCGACGGTTTTTTTCTCGATGTCGAAGGCGCCGCGCATCTGTTCGGCGGCGAGGAAAGCCTGCTTGCCGATCTTGCCGGCCGGCTTGATCGGTTCGGATTGCCGGCGCGGCTTGCCATTGCCGATACGCCAGGCATGGCCTGGGCCTTGTCGCACTTTGATTTGGCCCCGCAATCGATCCTGTGCGCGGGCGGCGAAGCTGCGACGCTTTCGGCAATGCCGATCGAGGCCCTCCGGCTGTCGGGCGAAACCCGCGCCCTGTTACGCCGGCTCGGTTTCAAATCTGTGGGCGCGCTGTTGGACAAGCCACGGGCGCCATTTGCGGCACGCTTTGCCGACGAATTGCTCCGCCGGCTGGACCAGGCGCTCGGCCGCCGTGACGAACCGCTTATCCCGGTCGCCGCGCCTCCGGTTTATCACAGCTTGAATTATTTGCTTGAGCCGATCGTGAGCCACCAGGCGATCCTCGCGCGTGCCTGCCGCCTCATGCAGCACCTGGTGCATGTGCTCGTACGCGATGAGGTCGGAGCGCGCGCGCTGAGGCTGAGCCTCTATGGCGTCGATGGAACGGTAGAGACGATCGATGTCGGATTGACGTCGCCGACGCGTAGCGTACCGCATGTGTCGCGGCTGATCGATCTCAAACTCGAGGCGCTCGCGGCCATGTACGACGACAGCTTTGGTTTCGAGGCAATCGGCCTTGCCGTCACGCGCGCCGAATCCATGCCGGGGCGGCAGACCGAATTGAATGTCTCGGCTGTGCATTCGCTGCCTCAGGATGATGCCGAACGTGGTGCGGCGCTGATCGACGCGTTGCGACAACGACTCGGTCCCGATCGCGTGCGGCAGTTCGAAGCCGTTCCGCGCCATATTCCCGAATGCGCCGAAACGCTGATTGAGATCAACGGCGAGAGAGTTTCGGGAGAGGAACATTGGACGCTTACGGAAGAAAAAACGAGACCGCTGTTGCTGTTGCCTCAAGCCGAGCCGACCGAAGTCACCGCGCTCATTCCCGACGGCCCACCGCGGCGCTTCCGTTGGCGCGGGGTGACTTACGACATCACCGGCGCGCAAAGTCCGGAACGGATTGCCGATGAATGGTGGCGCGCGCCCTATCCTTCCCGAGGAGGAGTTCCCACCCGCGACTACTACCTCGTCGAAGACGGCGAGGGTCATCGCTTCTGGCTCTACCGCGAAGGCCTTTACGGCCGGGAAACGGCAACGCCGCGCTGGTTCGTGCACGGCCTGTTTGCGTGAATTTGTTCGCGTGAGAATTTAAATGAGTGCCTATGCCGAGCTTGCTCTAACAACTAACTTTTCCTTCCTTCGCGGCGCCTCGCATCCGCAGGAATTGGTGGCGCGCGCCGACGAGCTTGGACTGACCGCCATTGGCATCGCCGACCGCAATTCTTTTGCCGGCGTGGTGCGTGCTTATGACGAAGCCAAAAAGCGCAAAATAAAACTGTTGATCGGCACGCGGCTGGTGACGATCGATGGTTTTGAAGTCTTGACCTATCCGATCGATCGCGCCGCCTATGGCCGGTTGTGCCGTCTGATCACGACCGGCAATCTCAAAGCAAAGAAAAGCGAATGTCATCTGACCTTCGAGGAAATTCTCAATGCCGCGGAAGGCCAGATTTTCATCGCGCTGCCGCCGCCAATATTGTTTTGCGAAAAGGAGAGGATTTCCACTCGTCCTTGCGCAAGCGGGGACCCAGTGCTGGATTCCCGCTTTCGCGGGAATGAGCGGAAAGCAGCTGCATCGTCACTATTCACCTCCCGCCTCGCCGCCCTGGCCGACGCCGCGCCGGGCCGCACCTTCCTTGCCGGCGCGCATTATCATCGCGGTGACGAGCCGCGCCGGCTCGGGCTGTTGGCCGAGCTTGGCGCCCGATGCGGAGCGCCATTGGTCGCGGTCAATGACGTGTTCTATCACGCGCCGGAACGCCAGCCGCTCCTCGACATACTCACCTGCATCCGGGAAAAGTGCACCATCGCCGCAGCCGGCTCGCGGCTGTCGATCAATGCCGAGCGGCATCTCAAAGCGCCTTCGGAAATGGCGCGGCTATTCGCCGCCTTTCCAGACGCTATTGCCCGCAGCGTCGCAATCGTCCGATCCTGCAGCTTCTCGCTTGGCGAACTCAAATACGAATATCCCGATGAACCGGTGCCGCCGGGCAAGACCGCGCAGGAGCATCTGGAAGACCTCACATGGGCGGGCGCGCAGG
The DNA here is from genome assembly GCA_049286035.1 of Xanthobacteraceae bacterium. Taxonomy (GTDB): domain Bacteria; phylum Pseudomonadota; class Alphaproteobacteria; order Rhizobiales; family Xanthobacteraceae; genus BOG-931. The sequence goes on along the minus strand of JBAQBC010000297.1, from coordinate 14,527 downwards.
ACCGCTATCCAAAAGACAAATATCCCAATGGCATTCCCGGCGATGTCCGCAAGCGGCTCGAAGACGAACTCGCGCTGATCGGCAAACTCGATTATGCGCGCTACTTCCTCACCGTGCACGATGTCGTTTCCTTCGCGCGCGCCCAGGAGAAGGAAATTCTGTGCCAAGGACGCGGTTCGGCGGCCAATAGCGCGGTTTGCTTTTGTCTCGGCATCACTTCCGTCAATCCGGACAAAAGCAATCTCTTGTTCGCCCGCTTCATTTCCGCAAATCGCGGCGAGCCGCCCGATATCGATGTCGATTTCGAGCACGAGCGGCGCGAGGAAGTCATTCAATATATTTACCGGCGTTACGGCCGCCACCGCGCGGCGATCTGCGCCACCGTGGTGCATTACCGTTCCCGCCGCGCCATCCGCGAAGTCGGTAAATCCTTGGGGCTAACCGAAGACGTGACCGCTGCGCTCGCCAAAACCGTATGGGGTTACGGCGACGGCTATCCCGACGACCACATCCGCCAAGCCGGCCTCGATCCGTCAAATCCGGCGATCCAGCAGGCCGTCGCGCTCGCCGACGCGCTGATCGGGTTTCCGCGCCACCTGTCACAGCATGTCGGCGGATTCGTGCTCACGCGCGCGCCGCTCGATGAGACGGTGCCGATCGGCAATGCCGCCATGGACGAGCGCACCTTCATCGAGTGGGACAAAGACGACATCGATACGCTCGGGCTGATGAAAGTCGATGTGCTGGCGCTCGGTATGCTGAGCTGCATGCGGCGTGGACTCGATTTCTTGAAAATCCATTATGCGCTGGATTATTCGCTCGCTACGCTGCCGCAGGACGATCCCGCGGTCTATCAGATGCTGTCGCGCGCTGACTCGGTCGGCGTGTTTCAGGTCGAAAGCCGCGCACAGATGTCGATGCTGCCGCGATTGAAGCCGCAGTGCTTTTACGACCTCGTCATCGAGGTCGCGATCGTGCGGCCGGGGCCGATCCAGGGCGACATGGTGCACCCCTATCTGCGGCGCCGCGACGGCATCGAGACGGAACACTATCCCTCCCCGTCGTCCACCCATGGACCGCCGGATGAATTGAAAGACGTTCTCAAGCGCACGCTTGGCGTGCCGCTGTTTCAGGAACAGGCGATGCAGATCGCGATCACCGCGGCGCAATTCACGCCTGACGAAGCGGACGGGCTACGCCGCGCCATGGCCACGTTCCGCCACACCGGCAACGTTCATCTATTTCGCGACAAATTCATCAACGGCATGGTTGCGCGCGGCTACGAGCGCGATTTCGCCGAACATTGCTTCGGCCAGATCGAAGGTTTCGGCGAATATGGCTTTCCCGAAAGCCACGCCGCGAGTTTTGCGCTTCTGGTCTATGCCTCGGCCTTCATCAAATGCCGCTATCCCGACGTGTTTTGCGCCGCGATTCTCAACAGTCAGCCAATGGGGTTTTATCAGCCGGCGCAGCTGGTGCGCGACGCGCACCAGCACGGCGTCGAGGTCCGTCCCGTCGACGTCAATTGCAGCGATTGGGATTGTACTTTGGAGCCAACCGCTGCTGGCGCAAGCGAAGGAGGAAGCCGTCATGCCGTGCGACTCGGTTTTCGCCTTATTGGTGGTCTCAGCGAAACGGAATTGAAAAAGCTGATCGCGGCGCGCGGCAACGGCTTTTCCTCGATCGAGCGGCTCGCTGCGATCGCCGGCGTTTCGCGCTTCACGATCGAGCGGCTGGCCGACGCGGACGCCTTCTGTTCGCTCGGGTTAGATCGGCGCGCCGCGTTATGGGCGGCACGGCGGCTCGACACCATCGGTATTCGTCGGCCAAATGGAAACAGCAAACTTGGCGATGCCAAGACCGAAGACGCGCTGCCGCTATTGACACCACATCTCGGCGATGAATTTTTTCCCGAGCCCAAAGTCGCGCTGCCGGCAATGCCGCTGTGCGAGCACGTCGTTGAGGACTATGTGACGACCGGGCTGTCGCTGAAAGAGCATCCGGTTCGATTCTTTCGCGAGCGCCTTCTCGCGCTTGGCGCGATCCGCAACGCGCAGCTTCGTGACGAGTCCTTACCGCCAGACACGACCGTGACCGTTGCCGGCCTGGTTTTGGTACGCCAGCGCCCGGGCACCTCGAAGGGTGTCGTGTTCATGACGCTCGAAGATGAAACCGACATCGCCAATATCATTGTCTGGCCGAAGGTTTTTGAACGAAACCGTCGCACGGTGATGACATCGCGGTTTCTTGCGGTGCGCGGCCGTCTGCAGCGCGCAGGTCTCGTCATCCATGTGGTCGCGGAAAGCTTCGTCGATCTTTCCGCGCAATTGCCGTGGCTGCGCGACGGCGACCTTTTCTCCGCGAAACTTTCCGCCCACCCGCGGCCGCAACCCGATCCGCTGCCGCTGCATAGCCGTGATTTTCATTGAGCCCCTCGCCAGGAACGCACTTGCCAGGAACCCACTTGCCACGAACCCACTTGCCAGGAGTCAACCATGTGCGGCCGCGCCAAACTTCCCGCCGACGTCTCCGAGATCAAACTCGACCTGAAAATCGATTTTGACCAGATTGGCGACTACCAGCCACGCTGGAATGCAGCGCCGACTTCGAATCTTCCGGTCGTGGTCTCTGAGGCCGGCAGGCGCATTCTCACCTTAATGCGCTGGGGCCTCATCCCGTCCTGGGCGAAAGACCTCAAAATCGGATATTCGACGTTCAATGCGCGGGCCGAAAGCCTTGCAACGCGCGCCGCGTTCCGCGACGCCTGGCGGGCCGGACGCCGCTGCCTCGTCGTCGCCGACGGGTATTACGAGTGGCGCGACGCCGACAGGCAGCCGTTCGCGGTGGCGCTTGCCAACCGCGGCCCAATGACGCTCGCCGGATTATGGGACGAGTGGCGTTCGCCGGCGGGCCAGACGATCAAATCCTTTGCCATCGTCACCACGACCGCAAATGCCTTGCTGGCGCCTCTGCACGATCGCATGCCGGTTGTCATTGCGCCGGGCTGCTGGGGCGATTGGCTTGGGGAAAACTCTGTGCCGGAGACCACAGTTAAGGCCCTGCTGGAGCCTTATCCGGACAATGCCATGGCGTTCTGGGCGGTCGATCGGCGGGTCGGCAATGTCAGGAACGACAGCCCGGATCTATTCGCGCCATTGGCTGCTCAGCGTTGACGTATCGCGGGCAATAATCAAATCCTGTCAACACGTTCTGGCCAGCACATGACTGATGTCATAAGGCATTCCTCAAGGGGAGTTGCACGCTTCTGCGGTGGCCTATATCGTCTGGAACTTGCTAAAAGGAAGGTCCCCGCGGCCTTCGCGCCGCAAGGGGACAGGGGAGAGCCCGCGACACCGGGTCGCCGGGGAACATCTCTGCGATTACTGTAGTTGCTCTTTGAATGTTCGGGGTGAACCGAGGCAAATCCCCGAATGCGGCCGGGAGGAAATATTGCGGTTTTCCACCAGCCTCCGCGAGCTGATCGGCAAGCGTGATTTTTACGCGGGCGGCTTGATGCTTTTGCTGGGCCTTGGCATCGCGGTGAAGGGCTCGACCTATCGCGGCGGCACGCTCATGCATATGGGTCCCGGATTTTTGCCGACGGCTCTTGGTATCATTCTCGTTCTGCTTGGGATTACGATCGCCGCCGCGAGCTTGGCGGGCGACGGCGACAGCCACGGCCAGAGTATCTTGCCGGAACAACCGCAATGGTGGGCCTGGTTCTGCATTCTGATGAGTCCGGTGGCCTTCATATTCTTTGGCCGCTATTTCGGCATGGCGCCCGGCACTTTTGCCTGCGTATTCATTGCTGCGCTCGGCGATAAGACGGCGTCCTGGAAAGGCACGATCATCCTCGCCAGCGTGGTGACGGTGTTCGGTGTGTCGCTGTTTTCCTACTTCCTTCAGGTGCCGATGCCGATCCTGACGTGGAGGGGCGAGTTTTGATTGAAGCTGCGCTTAGCGGTCTTTGGTACGGCTTCGGCGTCGCCTTCGAGCCGCACAACCTCATGTGGTGCTTCGTCGGCGTGCTGGTCGGCAACATGGTCGGCGTGCTGCCCGGCATGGGCCCGCTCGCCACGATCTCGATCTTGCTGCCACTGACCTTCGGCATGAAGCCGGTCGGCGCCATCCTGATGCTGGGCGGCGTCATGTACGGCGCGCAATATGGCGGGGCGATCTGCTCCATTTTGCTCAACTTGCCATGCCATCCGCCGCATGCGGTGACCTGTCTCGACGGCTTCCCAATGACCAAACAGGGGCGCGGCGGCGTAGCGCTCGGCCTCACTGTCTTTGCTTCATTCGTCGGCGCTTCCTGGGGGATCACCGAAATGATCTTCCTGTCGCCGCTTCTCGTTAAGGCGGCGCTGCAATTTGGTCCCGCCGAGGTTTGCTCCCTGATGTTGTTGGGCCTGCTCGCGGGCTCGACGCTGGCGCGCGGTTCGCCGATCAAGGGCGTCGCGATGACCGTGGTCGGGCTGTTTCTGGGTTCGGTCGGCACCGATCTCGAAACCGGCTCGGAACGCTACACCTTCGGCATGACCGAGCTCGACGACGGCATTGAGCTGATTGCGCTGGCGCTCGGCTTGTTCGGCATCGCCGAGTTCATGAACAGCGTCAACCAAGTCGCGCCGATCAATACCAAATACACCAATGTCGGCATTAAGGACATGCGCCCGACCAAGGCCGACATGAAGCGGGCGTTCTTTCCGATGTGGCGTGGCACCATCGTTGGCAGCCTCTGTGCGCTCATTCCCGGCACCGGTCCGACGATTGCCTCGTTCGTCGCCTATGCGACCGAAAAGAAAATTTCGAAACATCCGGAAAGATTCGGCACCGGCCTGATCGAAGGCGTGGTGTGCCCGGAGGCTTCCACGCACTCCTCGGTGCAAGGCGATTTCATCCCGACGATGAGCCTTGGCATCCCCGGCGACGCGGTGATGGCGCTTCTTCTTGGCGCCTTGATGATCCAAGGCATTGTGCCCGGCCCGCAGCTGATTTCGCAGCATCCGGATATTTTCTGGGGCCTGGTGGCGAGTTTCTGGATCGGCAACATCATGCTGGTGTTGCTCAACGTGCCGTTGATCGGGCTCTGGGTGAAGATGCTCGCGATCCCGTATCGCTTCCTTTACCCCAGCGCGATGTTCTTCGTTTGCATCGGCGTCTACGCCGCCAATAACGACTTCTTCCAGGTCGGCGAAGTCGCAGTGATTGGGCTGTTCGGCTACATCCTGCTCCGGCTGGGCTTCCATCCCGCGCCGATCCTGCTCGGGTTCGTCCTTGGGCCGCGGTTCGAAGAAAACTTCCGCCGTGCCATGCTGATTTCTCGCGGCGACATCTTCGTGTTCGTCGAGCGGCCGATCAGCGCCGTGTTCGTCGCGCTGTGCGCGCTCCTGATCGGATCGCAAATCTATTTCCGACTGCGCGGCGCCAAAGCCGACCTCGAACCGGCAGCCGAAAACATCGTGGGCGGCGAAGTTCCGACGGCGCTCGCGGCACAGCGCGTACCGGCCACGCCGGCGGAATAATTCCTGTCCGCAAATCGCTTCGAGCCGTCAGATCGCCATGGCCGGACTTGTTCCGGCCATCTCGCTTCGGCAGGCACTTTTAGCGCAACCCGCGCTTGAGCACGCGCGCCAGCCGATCCGAGAACGATCGGGCATCGGCGGGCCGATCGCCGTCGAGCAAGCGCGCCTCCTCATAGAGAAGATGCGCAGCATCCTCCTTGAACGCGCGGTCGGCCTCGCCAAGCGCGGCGAGCGCCGCGATCAGCTCGTGTTGTAGGTTGACCTCAAGCACCGGCTTCGATGCCGAAGTTAACCGTCCGGCGCCGGCGAGGAGCCGTTCGAGAGCGCGATCCGGGCCTTTGTCCGGGGCCACCAAACACACTGCGCTGTCGGTGAGCCGGTCCGAGGCGCGAACTTCCGCGACCGCTTCCCCGAGCGTCGACTTGAGGAAGCCGAGGAACTCCCTGACCGGTTCGGCAGCGGTCGGCGCTGCCGTTTGCTTGACATCGAGATAGGGAATAAGCGCAAGGTCGGCCGCGCCTTGCGTCACCGACTTGAATGGCTTGCCGTCAAAACCTGCGCTCGGCACGACCCAGAACGTATCGACCGGATCGGTCATTAGCAGCACTTCGATGCCGCGGGCGTGGAAACCTTCCAGATGCGGCGATGATTTAAGCCGCAAGAGATCGTCGCCGGCAATGTAGTAGATGGCCGTCTGATTGGGTCGCAGCGACGCCAGGTATTCTTTCAAGCTACGCCACGCATCCGATGCAGTCGTCTTGAAGCGGGCGAGTTTTAATAGTGCCTCATGGCGCTCGAAGTCCTCGTAGATGCCCTCTTTGAGCACCGCGCCGAACACATCCCAGATCTTGGCGAAGGTCTGCGGCTCTTTGTCCGCGAGCCGCTCCAGCTCGCCGAACACGCGGCTCGTTGTGCCCTTTTTGATCGCGGCCAGAAACGGGCTCTCCTGGATTTTTTCGCGCGAGACATTGAGCGGCAGGTCGGCGCTGTCGACGACACCGCGCACGAAACGTAAATAGCGCGGCAGGATTTCCGCCTGGTCAGTGATGAAAACGCGCTTGACATAAAGCTTGATCCGGCCGGCACGATCGGGATCGAATAGATCGAATGGCCGCGAACTCGGAACAAACAGCAGCGCGGTGTAGTCCTGCCGCCCTTCGGCCCGAAAATGAATTGTCAACGCCGGCTCATCGAACGCGCCAGCCACGCTGCGGTAGAAGTCGGTGTAATCGGCGGGCGCGATTTCGGATTTCGGTTTTGCCCATAGCGCGGCGCCGTCGGTGATTTCGACCGGTGCCGCCCCGGGTTTTTCGATGATCGCAATAGGGACCGGCACGTGGCCGGACTGGTCCCGGACCAGCCGCTCGATGGCGAGGCGCTCGGTGTAGCTCTTCGCCTCATCGGTAAGATGGAGCGCGACGCGTGTGCCGCGGCGTGGGGCTGCGGCGCCGGCGGCCGGCGTCACCGAAAAATCGCCCTTGCCGTCCGACGACCAGAGCCATGCCTCTTCCGTACCAGCACGGCGTGAAATGACCTCGACGCGTTCGGCGACCATAAAGGCAGAATAAAAGCCGACGCCGAATCGGCCGATCAGCGTCTGTCCTTCGGCGCCCTCCCCGCTTTGCCCGGCTTCGATGCGGTCCAGAAAGGCTTTGGTGCCGGAGCGCGCAATCGTGCCGAGCGCATCGATCAGCTCATCACGATCCATGCCGATGCCGTTGTCTTCGACGGCAAGCTGCCGCGCATCGAGGGCCACCGTAATGCGCGGCTTGGGGTCGTCGCCAAGGAGCGCCGGCGCCGCAATGGCTTCGTAGCGCAACCGCTCGCAGGCATCGGCGGCGTTTGCGATCAGTTCGCGCAAAAAGACCGATTTGTCGGAATAGACCGAGTGCACCATCAGGTGCAAAAGCTTGGCGACGTCGGCCTCGAATGGACGGCGCTCCGATTGCGCGCTCTCGGCTGTTTCCGCGGCAGGCACGTTTTTCCCCGGCAAATTTGCAATTGGCCGGTTTCGAGATGGCAAGACAATGTCGGCGATTCAAGCCCCTTGAGAAGGCGCCGCGAAATTGTCAGGCGGCTTGCCGGCGTCACCAGCGTAAAACCAGACTCACCTTCGATCTCGGGAAGCCCTGCTCGCCCATGGTCGGCACCTCCGGCAGGTCCTGCGAGCGCGACTTGGTGCTGCGCGGCATTACCAGCCCGTAGCCCGATGGCCTCCAGGCCAGTGTGGCGCGCCCCAAATTATCGTCGTACGATTTGGAAAGTGCTGCACCTGGAGAACGCGCATGAGGCGACGAGAGCTTATTGCCTCACTAGGAATCCTCGCGGTGTGGCCGCTGAGCGCCCTAGGACAAACAGAAAGAACGCAGACCTGGCCGACACGTCCGGTAAAGCTCATTGTGGGATTCGCGCCCGGCGGTCCGACCGATCTGGTCGCGCGTCTGGTCGCGCAAAAACTGACCGAAGAAACCGGCAAGAACTTCTTCGTCGAGAACGTCTCGGGTGCCGGTGGGAACGTCGGCGCTGTTCGGGCGGCGAAGTCTTCGCCAGATGGCTACACGTTTCTGGTGACCGGCGGCAATATCACGAACAACCAGTATCTGTTCGCGGATCCGGGCTATGATCCGCTAAAGGACTTCGATGCGGTGACGCTCGCCGCCGCCACTCCTGTGGTGCTCGCCGTCAATCCGTCGGTTCCGGCGACGAGCGTCAAAGAGCTGGTCGCGTGGATCCGCGGCAATCCAGGCAAGGAGAGCTACGCCTCACCCGGCACCGGCACCCCGCCGCAACTGGTTGGCGCGCTGTTCCAGCATACGTTACAGCTCGATCTGGTGCACGTGCCGTTCGATGGCGGTGGCACGGCTGTGCAGGCGACGGTCGGGGGACACACGCCGATATCGTTCGGCGCAATGGCGCCTGCAGTGCCGCTGATCAAAGCCGGTCAGCTGCGAGCGCTGGCGGTGACGGGAAAGGAGCGATCGCCTGCACTACCGGAAATCCCGACCATGGCCGAGGCAGGATTTCCGGAGGTCGAGGGCACAACGTGGACCGCCTTCGTCGCACCCGTCGGCACACCCAAGGACATTGTTGCGAAGCTTCACGACATCATCGTCACGAGCCTTACGCAACCCGACGTGAAGGCGAAGCTTGCGGCAATGGCCTATGTGCCGATTGGCTCCACGCCGCGCGAGTGTGCAGAGTTCTTCCAGTCTGAGATGGCAAAGTGGGGACCAGTAATTAAACAGGCGGGCCTGAAGGCGGAATAAAATGGGCCTGGCATAACCGTGAATATCAATCAATCCATCAAGCACCGGGGGTTGCGTTAGAAGCGCCCAGTGGGCATTTCTTGAAACCCGTCTCCACAGCAACGCACGCCCGCCAGCTGTTACGGTTATTCCAGTCTCACTCATGACTAACACATCAGTGTTGAACATGTCTGCCGCGCAAGCGAGCTACCGCGGGGACTGGCGTGGCGCTTCACTATACCGGCACACGCACCGTCGCCCGCAATCCGCCGAGCGAACTATCACCGAGCGTGATATCGCCGCCATGCGAGCGTGCGATATCGCGAGCGATGGCGAGACCTAGGCCGGTGCCGCCTTCATCCTGGTTGCGGGCATCATCGAGACGCAGGAATGGCTTGAACACGTCCTCGCGCATTTGCGGGGGGATGCCCGGTCCGTCATCGTCCACCGTCACCGTGAGCCAGCGGTGGTCGCGATGACCGGTGATCGCCACGGTCGAGGCAAAGCGCGACGCATTGCTGACCAGGTTGGCGAGGCAGCGTTTAAAGGCGGCCGGCCGCACCGTGACCTCCGGCCGGCCGTGGAAATTCACGCTGGCGCGATGGCCGTGCCGTTCGCTGTCCAGTTGCAATTCCTCCAACAGGGCGGCGATGTCGGTTGGACCCGGCTGCTCGCCCATATCGCCGCGGGCGAAGGCCAGATAGGCCTCCAGCATGCCCGCCATCTCATCGATATCTTTTTTAATGGCATCAATTTCCGGGCTGTCGCCGAGCAGCGCCAGTTCGAGTTTGAAGCGCGTGAGGATCGTGCGCAGGTCATGCGACACGCCGGCAAGCATGGTGGTGCGTTGTTCGATGGCGCGCTCGATGCGGCTCTTCATTTCCAGGAACGCGGCAGCGGCGCGCCGCACTTCACGCGCGCCGCGCGGACGGAAGTTCAACGCCTCGCGACCCTTGCCGAAGGCTTCGGCGGCGTCGGCCAGCCGCACAATCGGGCGAATCTGATTACGCAGGAAGGCGATGGCGATGGCGAGCACTACGAGAGACGTAGCGACCATCCAGACCAGGAAGATCCAGGAATTCGGATCATAGACATCGGCGCGCTTGGCGAACACGCGCATCACTGCGTCGTCCAGCTTGACCCGGATTTCCACGATATTCGATCGCCCGACGGTATCGATCCAGAACGGCAGGCCGATCTGCTTTCTGATCTCGTCGGAGAGCGCGGCGTCGAGCTGGGAGAAGAATGGTTTCGGCCCCGGCGGCGGCAATTGCGTGCCGGGGAGAAAGTCGACGACGAGGCCTAGCCGATCCTGGGCAATGCGCTTTAACTGGGCGTGATCGGGATCCTGCGGGAAAGTCTTATAGGCGTCGATGAGCGTGGCGATTTCCTGGGTCACCGCCGATGACAGATAAGTCGTCACCAGATTCCAATGTCGCTCCATGAAAAGAAACGCGACCACCGATTGCAGCACCACCATCGGCACGATGATGATCAAGAGCGAGCGGGCATAGAGCCCTTTCGGCATGAGCGCTTTGATCGCGCGATTGAGCCGATCCCAGGGACCGGTGATTGGCGCAGTCAGCGCACCGGCGGCATTGGTAACGGCGCCGGCCGCGGCCATGAGCTGACCAGCGGCATTGCGCAATCGTCCGATGCCATCGTCGAGACTGGTCATGAGCCGCTCAAGCCTGTGGAGCCGTTCAAATTGTGGCGCCGCTTAAGTCGCCGGCACCAAGCGATAACCAATGCCGCGCACGGTCTGCACGATCAGCGGATTACCAGGATCGCGTTCGATCTTGCGCCGAAGCCGGTTGACCTGCACGTCTACGGTGCGCTCGCTGACGGGCCCGCCATTGCCAGCGAGTGCCTGGCGGGCCACCGTTTCGCCTGGACTAGCCGTCAATATCCGCAACATATCGCGCTCGCGGTCGGTCAGCCGGATGACCTCGTCGCCGCGGCGTAGCTCGCCGCGCGCAAGATGGAACACGAATTGGCCGAAGCGCACCGATTCAGGCGCCACCGCGCGCGGCTGCCGCGCCCGCTTGAGAATGTTCGCGACCCGCAGCGATAGCTCGCGCGGCTCGAAGGGCTTGGCAAGATAATCATCGGCGCCGATTTCCAGTCCCATGATCCGGCTCTCCTTCTCGTCGCGCGCGGTCAACATCAGGATCGGCACGGAGGAGGAAGCACGGAGCGTTCGGGCAAAATCGAAGCCGCTTTCGCCGGGCATCATCACGTCGAGAATGAGCAGATCGAAGCTCAGGCCTTCGAGCTTGGCGCGGGCGTCGAGCGCGGTATCCGCAGTCGAGACGCGGTAACCCTCAGCACGAAGAAACCGCGACAGCAGCGCGCGGATACGCCGATCGTCATCAACCACCAGAAGATGGGGCGCATCGTCTGCCGGATTGGACGCAGACTTTGGCGCCGTACGCTGCGATGAATCGGCTGATAGTGTCATTGGCCGCCGTTCCGCGCCCGCGAGCCGTTGGCAAGCGAATCGGAACGTGCGATCAGGCGCAGGACGTGCTCGCGGTCTACGGCATCGATCATGCCGGCGAGGAAACGGCGCGCCGCATCGCGCGCGCCGGGGCCGAGCTCCGTGATCACGCGCGCAATGCGCGCGGTTTGCAGGCCGGCAAGCTTCAAGGCCAGCGCCTCGCCGGCGGCACTGGCATAGAGCAGCCGCTGGCGACGGTCGTTCGCGCCTTCTTTTTGCACGATATAGCCTTCATCGATCAGCTGCTTGAGTACGCGACCGAGCGATTGCTTCGTGATCTTTAAAACTTCCAACAGCTCGGCAACCTTGATGCCGGGATTGCGGTTGACGAAATGCAAGACGCGGTGATGCGCACGGCCGAAGCCAAGCTTCGCCAGCACTTCGTCCGGATCGCTGACAAAATCGCGGTAGGCAAAAAACAACAGTTCGATGAGATCGAAGTAAAGTTCGTCCGCCGTCAATGCGGCGCTCACCGAGGCGGAGGCCGAACGCGAGCTTCGTATGATGCTGATATTGGCCATTAGGTCAGCTATGTTGACATATTTTGGCGCGGTTGTTAAGTTGCTTGTGCAAGATCGTTTCGAAGCCGGGTCGCTCGGGACAATGCCGCTTTGGCAGTGCCGCAGCTTTTGTGCCGCACTTGCCGGCCAACAGCCGCACAAGCCCGCCATGACCGTCTCAAGAAGCGGCGCAGACCATAACCGGTCTGCGGTTTCGGTGCAAAAGCCCCATGGCGGGCCCGATTGCGGCGCGCATTGGGAATAACGATGCGAGGGAGGCAATGCCATGGCAGTGCCCTTCGACCAGCGTCCTGACCTGATCTGGTTCGACGGCAAGCTCATTCCGACTGCCGAATCCAAGATCAGCGTACTCACGCACGGTTTGCATTATGCGAGCTGCGTATTTGAGGGCGAGCGCGCGTATGGCGGCCGGATTTTTAGAAGCACCGAGCACAGCGAGCGGCTGAAGAATTCGGCGCGCATTCTGGATTTCGATATTCCCTATTCGGTGGCCGAGATCGACGCCGCCAAACAACTGGTGCTCGAAAAAAACAATCAGAAGGACGCCTATGTGCGTCCCATCGCTTGGCGCGGTTCGGAAGCTCTGGGCGTGTCGGCCCAGAGCAACAAGATTCATCTCGCCATCGCCACCTGGGAATGGCCGAGCTATTTCGATCCGGAGCAGCGGCTCAAAGGATTAAGGCTCGATCTCGCGGAGTACCGCCGACCCGATCCGAAGACCATTCCTGCCCTCGCCAAGGCCGCCGGCCTCTACATGATCTGCACGATCTCCAAGCACCGCGCCGAACAGCGCCGCTACGCCGACGCGATGATGCTCGATTGGCAGGGCCGCGTCGCCGAATGCACCGGCGCCAACATCTTCTTCGTCAGAGATGGCAAGATCTACACTCCGATCGCCGATTGTTTCCTGGCCGGCATCACCCGCGCCACCGCAATGCAGCTGGCGCGCCGGCGCAACATCGAGGTGATCGAGCGGCGCATCATGCCGGAGGAGCTTTCCGGCTTCTCCGAGTGCTTCATCACCGGCACCGCCGCCGAGGTGACCGCAGTCGCCGAGATCGCGCAGTGGAAGTTCACGCCGGGCCGCATCACGCAGCAATTGATGAGCGACTACACCGCCGAAGTCCAGCCGAAGGGCAAGGCGGCGGCCGCCTAGCGACGGATCTGATCAAATTTGAGGAGCCAAAAATGTCATGGCCGGACTTGATCCGGCCATGGACGTCTTTGTTGACATTTTTCCGGGCGCTTACGCGCGTTACCACCCGTTAATGCTGCGCGCTTGTTTTGGCAGCCGCGGCGATACGGGGCCATTCATCCATTTGAATGCGCGCCAACAGCTTATAGCTGCCATTGTCCGGTCGAAAGATCGAGGCCTCGCCCTCTTTTACGTCGAACCAGTCTTTGCCCAGCGCGGCAATGATGTTTGGATAGTGCGTGACGAGAACAGTGTCGGTGCCCGCCTGTGGCGGCGTGGCGAGCAGCGCGCGAAACGCGTCGGCACGGCGATTATTCTCGTTGGGCGATACGACCAGGCCGCCTTCGGTGAGATCCGCTGTCTTTTCGATATCCTTAAAGCCGGCAAGCGTTGCCGTCTCATAGCCGCGGTTATATTTGCTTGTGTAAACCTTGCCGACAGGCACGCCGACCTGACGCAGCGCATCCCCGAATTGCTTTGCGAGCATCTTGCCCTTGTCGTTTAGATTGCGCTGGGTAGCGATGTTGTCGAAATTGAGCGGGTCAGTATCCGCCTTATCGGGAAAGGTGGCCCGTGACGAAGAACAATCACAAGGCCGCCGGCCCGCAGCGCTTGCGCGATTTCCTGATCGCTCGCCGCGGCCGATGACCCTGTAGAGAGGGCGATGGCAAGCATGGCCGACAAACCCATCGCAAGCGCGACGGCGATGAAGGTTCCTCTCAAAAGTTTGAGCATGTTCTACTCCTTCGAAGCAGCGGCTTATTGACAGCGGCACGCGTGGTACAGACAACGGCGTCAGCGGCGGCGCTGCGAAAAGCCGTAACGGCTCGTGTGCAACGAGACTTCCGACAGTCCGGATTTATTCCCGCAGCATTGCGTGAATAAAATTGGTCCGTCGTTCGGAATCACCGGAGTGGTGAGAGATCCTGAAGTATGTTCCGCGCTCACAACAGGGTAATCAGATCGGTCAAAGCGGCGACCGTATAATCCTGCGCGTAGCCGAGGGTTTCAGCACTGCCGCGCAATAGCCGATACATTTGCGCGGGCCCGATCGGTCCCGTGGGTGCAGCGACCCCGCCGCGCCTGATCCAGGCAACCTTAAAGCCGAAGTGTTTCGCGCCGGCGACATCGAAACTGTTGGACGAGACGAACAACACCTCATCGATCTTAAGACCGAGCCTCTCCTCGACGAGCGCATAGCAATCCGGATGTGGCTTGAATTTACGCGCGCCGTCGACGCTGATGGTCGCATCGAGAAAAGCGTCAAGGCCGGAATTCTTGACCAAGGCGGTCAGCATGACCGCACTTCCGTTTGACAAAATCGCGAGCTGATAGCCGCCACGGCGTTTGAGCGCGCCAAGCGCTTCCTTGGCTTCGGGAAAAGGATCGAGATCGAGATACTTGTCGAGAAGCGGCTTAATAATGTTTTCGCTTGGCTCGATCCCGGCCGCGCGCAAGGAGAAAACCAGTGATGCTTCCGTTATGAAGCCAAAATCGCGATAGCCCTGCAGAGCCGTCTGCAGCCACGTATATTCAAGCTG